>JACCTU010000211.1 GCA_013812235.1 Actinomycetota bacterium
GCCCTCGCCGTCGTCGGCGCGGCCCTCTGGATCGCATCGCGTCGGTCGCTAACTACCCGCGACGCGCGGGCGATCGGCCTGCTCGCGCTCGTCGCGGACACGAGCATCGTATCCGCGTACGTACTCCTCCATTCGTTCCAAGAGGGGTCGCTGATCGCGATGTTGCTCATCGTCCCGCTCGTGGAAGGGGCGATCCGATACGGCTTCCGAGGCGGGATCGGCGTGCCAATCGCGTTCGTGCCCGTGCTCGTCGCCTTCGAGCTGCTCCGCGACGACCATCTCGGCACCGACTTCGACGCGGACAACGTGACCTTCCCGGTCGGCGTGCTGCTCCTCGCCGGGCTCATCGTCGCCTGGCTCGTTGAGCGGCTCTGGCGCCAGACGGAGGTCGCCGAGGAGCGCGCCGCCGAGGCCGAGCTGCTGCACGACCAGCTCGGGCGCCGCGTCGACGTCCTCGAGGCGGCGGGCCGGTGCGCCCGCGCGCTCGGATCGTCGCTCGAACTCAACGAGGCGTTCGGCGCGTTCATCCGCGAGCTTCGCGCCGTCGTGCCGTTCGACCGGACCGCGATCGTGCTCGCCGACGGCGACAGCGCGCAGGTGATGGCCGCTTCGGGTCTCGGCGCCGACGAGGTGTTTCCTCCGGGAACGCACCGGCCGCTGACGGACTCCGTTATGCAGGAGGTCCTCCGCGGCGAGACGGTCTATCGCGAGGACATGTCCGACCTGTTGTACCCCGAGGAGGAGCAGCTCGTCCAGCTCGGCCTTCGCTGCCGCGTCGCAGCGCCGCTTCTCGCGGGAGCGCGCTCGATCGGCATGATCTCCGTCCTCCGCACGGAACCTCGCTCGTTCACGCAGGAGGAGGCCGAGCTGCTCTCCCTGCTCGGGCGCTTCGTCGCGACCGCGGTCGAGAACATCCGGGCCTACGACGCTGAGCGCACGACCGTCGAGGAGCTGCGTCGCCTGTCGGCGTTGCGCGCGGACTTCGTCTCGCTCGTCTCACACGAGCTGCGTAGCCCGATGGCGACGGTGATCGGCTCTGCGCGGACGTTGCAGCTGCGCTGGCGCGAACTGAAGCCGGAGCAGCGTGAGTCGTTTCTCGCGCTCATTGCGGACGAGACGAACCGCCTCGCGATGCTCGTCGCCGACGTGCTCGACACCTCGCGCATCGAGGCCGGAACCTTCAGCTACACGTTCGCCGACGTCGATCTCGCCGAGCTCCTGCGCGACGTCGTCGCCGCTGCTGAGGTCGGCCAGGACGAGGTGCCGCTCGCAACCTCGATCGCCGATCCGATGCCGGCGATCCGAGGCGACCGCGAACGCCTGCGCCAGGTGCTCGCGAACCTCGTCGAGAACGCGGTCAAGTACTCGCCTTCGGGCGAGCCGGTCGAGGTGAGCGCGACGGCGCTCAACGGGGACGTGGTCGTGAAGGTGCGCGACCGCGGGCCGGGCATCGCGAACGAGGACCAGTCGCTGATCTTCGAGAAGTTCGGGCGTGCGCGGTCGGGAAAGGTGCTCCCCGGGACGGGGCTCGGCCTCTTCATCGCGCGCTCGATCGCGGAGGCGCACGGCGGCACACTCGACGTGCGTTCGACGCCCACCGAGGGCGCCACCTTCACGCTGGTGCTCCCCTCGGCTTAAGCGCTGACGCGCATGCGCGTGACGCCGAGCTCCTGCGCGAGCTCCTTCGCGCGGCGGGCGATCACGGGCCGCAGCTCGGCCGGCTCGAGGACGACGGCCTCGCCGCGTTGCCCGAGCGCTTCGCCGATCAGCCACTCTTCGCTGCCGATGCGCACCTCGCGGAGAGCGCTGCCGTCGCGCAGCAGCACCGCGCCGCGCTCGACCTGCCAGCGGGCGACCACGGGGGAGTAGAGGATTTGCGCGAGTCGCGAGTCGCGGAACTCGTGCGGGTCGAAGCCCTCTCGCGGCTCGAAGCGCTCCTTCGTCAGCTTGGCAGTGCGCATCCGGTCGAGGCGGAAGCTGCGCTCCGCGTCGCGTGAGCGATCCCACGCGTGCACGAGCCAGTTCGGCAGTGCCCGCTCGAGGACGTACGGCTCGACGACGCGCTGCGTCCAGGTCTCCTCGCCCTCCTTTTGATACTCGATCTCGACGAGACGCCGCTCGCGGATTGCCTGGCTGAGTGTCTTGACGAAATCCTCCTCCTCGGCGCCGACGTGCGCCTCCGGGCGCTGGGAGAGCTCGAACTGGCCGAAGGTCTCTTCGAGCTTCCGTCGCACCTTCTCGAGCGGGTTGTGCGCCTCCGCGGCGATCATCGGCCCGACGAACTCGAGGGCGAGCGTGATCGCGCGTGCCTCGAGCGGGGTCAGCCGCGGCGCCGAGCGAAACGTGTCGCCGTAGAGCTCCTTGTCGACCCGGACGACGTTGCCCTGCAGCTCGGCGTAGACCGCGTAGCAGCCGCCGCCGAAGTTGACGAGCGAGAGAAGCGCGAGGTGGTCCTGGAGCTGGTCCTCCGGGATGTGGAAGTTCTCGACGAGCTCGCGTGCGGGGATCACCGCGGACGGCTCGTCTCCGCAGCGCGCGAGCAGGTACGCGAGCAGCGCCTGGAGCAGGCCGAAGCGCTCGGGCACGACGGGGCCGGCGGGGCGGTCGCCGTCGTCCTCGCGCGCGCGCCGTGTCTTCGGCGCCGCAGGCTCGGGCTGAATGCCCTCGTGCACCTCGCGCACCTTGCGAAGCGCTGAGCCGATCACGCGGCGCAGCTCGTCCGGCTCGATCGGCCGCGCCCGACCGTCCTGTCGCAGCACCCACGACGCGAGCAGGGCCAGCGACGCGTAGGGCGTGACGAAGACGTCGTCCTCGAAGCGTCCGTGGTCGCCGAACTCACGGCGGACCCACCACGCCGTGTCGGGCGCCATCTCGATCCGCGCCTCCCCGGACGCGTCGCCGATCTGCCAGTTCGGCCGCCCGCGATGGTCGTCGATCTCGAATTCGGGCGGGATGCGAAAGTCGCGCTCGCGCCTGGTCGCGAAGCGAATGTCCCCGCGGATGCGCGACACCTTGAACGTGCGGATGTCCTTGCGCACGAGATCCTGGCCGATGACGTACCAACCCTCGCGGTCGCGGAAGAGCCCGTACGGATTGACCGTGCGCTCCTGCTCGCGGTCGCTCGAGATCGACCAGTAGTTGAACTTGGCGGTCCGCTGCTTCGAGATCGCGCTCTCGAGCTTGCCGAGCCGGCCGGGCATGTCGGCCGAGTAGTCGGGGTCGTCGACCTCGACCTCGACCCGCAGCGCGGTGGGCGTCGGCGTCGAGGCGAACCCAGGGCGGCCGAGGGCGAGGTTCTGCAGCGCGAGGCGCAGAGGCTCCGCGTACGCGAACTTCCCCTCGAGCATGTAGAGGGAGGTCTGGAGCGCCGCGAGCTCGTCGTCCGAGAGCTCGAGCGGCGGCAGGAAGTACTGCTCCGACGTGAGCGTGTACAGCTCCTCGCCGGTGAACTCGTCGCGCTGCGACTGGAGCGGCACGCCGAGGGCGAGCAACTCGGCGCGGTCGGAGTAGAACCGCCGCGCGAACGCCTCGTCCGACATCTCCTGGTAGCCCTCGACGTTCTGTTTGACGTCGCGCGCCGTCAGCGGCCGCCGCTCGGCCATCAGGAATGCCACGAGAGAAAGCTGGCGGATTAACTTGTCAGTGTCGTGCGACAGGGCGCAGCGACTCTAGCGCGTCTCTATGCTGCGACCTTCGAGCGCGATTCCAGATGCTGGTGCGAGGGGCAGTAGTCGCGCTCGGGCAGGGGGGTGCGCTGGCACGGCTTGCCCTTGCGGGTGGTCGCGCGGCAGCGGGCGACGCCGCCGTCGAGGGCACCCTGCTCGATCTGATCCTCGATGAAGGCGCAGGCAGCGCTGACGCCCTCCTGCACCGCCCAGGCGACCTCCGCCTGCACGGTGATCGGGAAGTAGCGGCGGATGTCCTGGAAGAGCGCGCGTTCCGGCTTCGCGAAGTAGAGCGGGTCGGCCGCGAGCCGCTCCATCGTCTGCTCGCAGGCATCGAGCACTTCGCGGCGGAACTCCAGCTGCGTGTCCCCGTCGACGTACGGGTCGATCAGGTCCTTGATGGAGCGATAAATCGCCCGCGAGTACTGATACATGCAGTGCTGTAGCCGGAGTGTCTGCTCGTCGACCATGCTGTCGTTCCCCCGCAAGAGCGTCGTCAAATGGCTGTTAACCCCGGGTTAAATCTCGTGGTCAGACCCCTTGGACACCGAGTCTATACAGATCGGGGCCGTGTTACAAAGTCGGGGCCCTCGTTGCCTCGAAAGAGAACGTCAGCGGCTGATCTGCCGAATGTAGGCAGCGGGGTAGAGGCTCTGCACGCGCGCGATGCCCCTGAGGGCGGCCCGCTGGTCGGCGTAGATCCCGCTGAAGACGACGTAGTAGCCGGGGTGGAGGCTCGAGAACTCGCCGGAGTCGATCACGCCGACCTCGGGAAGCTTGCTGACGAGTACCTCGCGCGCTTTCCTGATCGCCTGTGCCCGTCCGCCGCTCGCCGGCAGGGAGGCGATCACGATCGCGTAGCCGTTCTGGCTCGGAGGCCAGTCGACGAGCTGCGGGGCCGGGGGCGGCTCGGTTGACGTGGGCGTCGTCTCGGATTCCGTCACCGCGGTCGTGGTCGGCTCCGTCGGGACGGTCTCGGTCGGCGTCGAGATCGAGCTCGGCCCGGTGGCGTCGATCACCGTGGGCCCGTCGTCGTTCCCGCGCGAGATCAGGATCGCGACGCCGGTCATCACGGCGGCGACGAGGAGCGCCGCCAGGATCGGCAGGAGCCAGCCTGGGAGGCGGCTCCGCACCCGCTGCTGCCACGCCGTCCCGACGGTCGCGGCGAGCCCGCCGCCCGGCTGGCGTAGGCCGCACTCGAGGCAGTACTCCTGTCCCAGCTCGACGAGCGCGCCGCACCTGGGGCAGAAGCCGCCCCCGCCGCCGGAGTTCACGCGTCGTGTGCCGCGACCGCGCCACAGCTCGCGCAGAACTTGGC
>JACCTU010000237.1 GCA_013812235.1 Actinomycetota bacterium
CGCTCGCGAGCCTGCTGGGATGCCGGCTCGTGACGCTCGACGGTCGGCTCCGTCGCGGTGCCGACAGCCTGGGGTTCGTGATCGGACCGGAGGAGCTGGGACGATGACCCATGTGTTCTCGCGGGCGCCGTCCCGGGACCTGCCCACGGCCGTGTCGGCCGAGGGCGTCTGGATCACCGACGCCGACGGCAAGAAGTATCTCGATGGCGCCGGCGGCGCGATCGTCGTGAACGTCGGTCATGGCGTGGCCTCGGTGATCGACGCGATCGAGGAGCAGCTCGAGCGCACGCAGTACGTCCACCCGACCGCCTTCACCACCGAGGCGGTCGAGAGGTACGCCGAGGAAGTGGCGGCGATCCTCCCGATGGAGGACGCGCGCATCTATCCGGTCTCCGGCGGGTCCGAGGCCGTCGAGACGGCGCTCAAGATGGCGCGCGCCTACCACCTCGCGAAGGATCAGGGTGGGCGCTCGATCGTGATCTCGCGGAGGAACTCCTATCACGGCAACTCCCTGGGAGCGCTCGACGCGTCAGGCAAGGCGCCGCTCCGCAAGCCGTATACGCCGTGGCTCGGGCGGTTCCTGCACATCTCGGCCGCCTACGAGTTCCGCTGCGAGAACCCGCAGCACCCGCACGGATGTGCCGCCTGGCACGCCGCCGAGCTCGACAAGATGATCGTGTCCTACGGGGAGGACAAGGTCGCCGCGTTCATCGCCGAGCCGGTCTCGGGCGCCACGCTCGGCGCGGCGGTTCCCTCCGACGACTACTGGTCCGCGATCGTCGAGGTCTGCCGGAGCCACGACGTGGTGCTGATCGCCGACGAGGTGATGACGGGGTTCGGCCGGACCGGCTCGTGGTTCGGCGTCGACCACTGGAACGTGCAGCCGGACATCCTCACTGCGGGTAAGGGGGCGACGAGCGGCTACGTGCCCTTCGGGTTCGCCGCCGCCTCGGGCCGCGTGTACGAAGTGATCGCCGAAGGACCGGGCTTCGTCCACGGCTTCACGTGGTCGCACAACGCGCTCGGCGCGGCGGCGGGGCTCGCCGTTCTGCGGGAGCTGAAGGCGGGTCTCGTGGACAGGAGCCGCGAGCTGGGCGATCGACTCTTGTCGGGGCTCCGCGAGGAACTCCAGGATGCCCCGACGGTCGGCGACGTGCGAGGGCTCGGGCTGATGATCGGGATCGAGCTGGTGCGGGACCGGGAGTCGCACGAGCCGTTCCCACGGTCCGCCGCGGTCGCGGAGCGCATCCTGGCCGCCGCGCGCGATGCCGGACTTCTTCTGTACTCGTCGACAGGCCACGTCGACGGCGCCAACGGCGACATCGTGATGCTCGGCCCGCCCTTCTCGCTGTCCGACGACGAGGCGGCGACGCTCCTCGAGCGGACGTCCGCGGCCGTCCGCGCCGTCTCGTGACCGGAGACGTCGGGCTGATCCGCTGTCCCGAGGCGCGCATCTACGATCACGGCCCGGGACACCCGCTTCGGCCCGACCGGGTTCTGCTGACGTGGGACCTGATCGCCGCGACGGGACTGGACGGGCGCCCAGGCGTCGAGGTGCTCGGCTGCGAGCCGGCGTCGGACGAGGTACTCGGTCTCGTGCACACCCAGGAGTTCATCGAGGCGACGAAGCGCGCCGGCAGCGGCGAGGAGGGCAATTGGACCCGGTTCGGCTACGGGCCCGGCGACAACCCGATCTTCGACCGGATGCACGAGGCGGGCGCGCTCGTCGCCGGCGCGTCCGTCGACGCCGCCCGGGCCGTGTGGAGCGGGGAGCGGCTGCACGCGTTCAACGCCGCCGGCGGCCTGCACCACGCGATGCCGGCGCGGGCCAGCGGCTTCTGCGTCTACGACGACCCGGCCGTGGCGATCGCCTGGCTGCTCCGCGAGGGCGCCGAGCGGATCGCCTACGTCGATGTCGACGTGCACCACGGCGACGGTGTGCAGGCGATCTTCTGGGACGAGCCTCGCGTGCTGACGATCTCGGTCCATGAATACGAGCCCGGCTGGTTCTTCCCTGGGACCGGTGCCATCACCGAGCGAGGAGGCCCGGGGGCCGAGGGCTCGGCGATCAACGTGCCGCTGCCGCCGGACACCGGTGATGACGGATGGCTCGGGGCGTTCCGAGCCGTGATCCCGCCGGCGGTCGAGCGATTCGGCCCCGACGTCTTGGTGACCCAGCTCGGCTGCGACACGCACGCGTCCGATCCGCTCGCGCAGCTCCGGCTCACGACCCGGGCGTACCGGGAAACCGCCAAGGAGCTGCACGCCCTCGCGCACCGGGCCGCCGCCGGTCGCTGGGTCGCGACCGGCGGAGGCGGCTACCAGTGGGCGCGGGTCGTCC
>JACCTU010000238.1 GCA_013812235.1 Actinomycetota bacterium
TCGACCGCGCGCTCGAGCTCGTCCGCGGTTCTGGCGCAACGGCGGCGGCCGCGCGCGTGCTCGCCGAGGCCGCGCGCTACTCGATGCTCGCCGGAGAGTACGCAGAGGCCGTGCGCGTCGGCGGAGAGGCGCTCGCGATCGCGGAGCAGCTCGGCCTCGACGACGTGATCCCGCAGGTCCTGAACAGCATCGGCACCGCGCGCGCGAACAGCGGCGATGTGTCCGGGATCGCGGATCTCGAGCGCGCGATCGAAAAGGGGCTCGCGGCGAACAACCCGGACGCCGCACGCGCCTACAACAATCTCGCGTCGATCGTCTCCCAGCGCGGGGAGCTCGGGCGTGCCCGCGAGCTGTGGCATGAGGGGAAGGCGGTGGCGGAGCGCCTCGGCAACGCAACCGTCGGTCGCTTCATCGCCTCGCAGTTGTTCTGGGCCGACTACAGCGACGGGCATTGGGACGAGGCGCTCGCGGCCGCCGACGATTTCATCGCCGAGTGCGAGGCGGGCTCGTCGCACTACAACCACGGGCAGGCCTATGCGATCCGTGCTCGTATCCTGCTCTCCCGTGACGATGCCGAGGAGGCGCTGGCCGCGGCAGCGCGCAGCGTCGAGCTCGGGCGGGAGGTGAAGGATCCGCAGGCGTTGCGCCCGGCGCTCGCCGTCAAGCTGGAGGTCGACCTCGAACTCGGTCGAACCGAGGAGGCGCGTAGAGTCGCCGGCGAGCTGCTTTCGTCGCTCGGGAAGACGGAGGGCGACGAGGGCCTGATGGGGCTCGCCCTCGCTGCCGACGAGCTCGGGATCACCGATCAGGTGGGCCCGCTAGTTGCGCGCGTTCCCGACACGCTGTGGACGCAGGCGATCGCGGCGGTGGCTGAAGGCCGTCTCGAGCAGGCCGCAACGCGGCTTTCCGAGATCGGCGATCGCCCGAACGAGGCCGAGGTGCGGCTCCGCCTCTCGGCAGAGCTCGCGACCGCCGGCCGGCGCGCCGAAGCCGACGAGCACCTCCAGAAGGCGCTCGCGTTCTACCGGTCGGTCGGCGCGACTCGCTACGTCCGCGCGGGTGAGGCGCTGCTCGCGAAGAGCGCGTGAGGGCGAGGAGCGGGGGACGTTTAGAGAACCACGATGTCGAGCGTGCCATGCGCGCCCCGGCACGCTTCGCCCCGCGCTGGGCCCGCAAGCGATCGTGATCGTTTCGGCCTGACCTAGGAAGAGGTCAGGTCAATCGTCCGCATCGACGCTCCCGGCGTCGAGTCCAGTCGAGTGAGGTACTCACGCTCGCCGGCGTTGCCGCCTGAGCTGAGCGGCAAGAGCTTTCGCGCTGACCCTAAATGTGCGGGGTCGATGTCGCGCGGCGTCGGCCCTGCACGTTCAGTCCGCCGTCGGCGCGGCGAGCTTCGCAAGCAGCTCGCGCCGGCTGCGGATGCCGGTCTTTTCGAACACCGACTTGAGGTGGTCCTGCACCGTGTGCGGGGAGATGAAGAGTCGTTTCGCGATCGCACGTGTGTCGAGACCGGCGACGAGGAGCTCGACCAGCTCACGCTCGCGCCGCGAGAGGGCATAGGCGCGGCAGAGAAGGCCAAACGTCTCCGCGGCGGTCGCGGAGCGGAGGTTGATTGCGATCTCGCCCTCGCGCTCTCCGTCGAGCGGCGCAGCCTCGATCATCACCCACCTCCCGTCGACGGCGCGCACCAGCGCGTGCGCGATGACCGCGGAGCTCTCTCCCCGCGCCCGCGCCGCCGCCGGGTAGACCACGCTCGGCAGCATCCCGAAGCGGGCGTAGAGCTTCGCGGACGGTAACGCGTCGCTCCACGCGCGAGCCCCTGCCGTCCAGCTGACGGCTCGCAGGTCCTTGTCGAGCACGATCACGCCGGGCGGGCTCGACTCGACGAACCCACCGAGGCTCGCGTACATCGTCCCGCGACGCAGAGCCGATCCGATGCACGGGCCGATCTGCTCGAGCAGAACGAGGTCGTGCTGTTCGAACGGGCGATCGGAACTGTCACGGTACGCCTCGATCCAGCCCCAGCAGCCGAGCACGTCGCGGCATGCGACGCTCATCACGTCCCCGACCCCCGCCGGCCGCATGACCTCGTCCCAGCGCGGAGAGCGGGCGAGATCGCCTCCCGCCTCGGCTTTGAGGCTCCCGGCCGAGTGGGGCCGGTCGGCGACGACGTGCTTCGCCGCAAAGTTGTCCCCGGAGTACTCCAGCTCGAGCATTCGGGGAACTCCGGGTCCGAAGTTCAGCTCCGCCAGGCCGCTGTGCGGCAGCAGCGTTTCCGGGTCGGCAAGAGGCGAGCACCAACGATCGAAGCCGATGACGCGCTGGAGTTCGACGACCGCTTCACGCCGGAGCGACTCCGAGTCGAGCCCGGAGTCCCCGAGTTTCTCGAGGCGCTCCCGGCAGCGAGCTCGCTCGCGTTCAGTTGTCACGATCGCAACGATACCCCAGGTTCCTGGGATTGCTGCCTCCGTTGGATCGGGCTAAGATGTGGTCCGAAGAGAGAGGAGCGATACGTAATGAGCAAGTTTTTCCTTGCGCTCGCAGTTGTCGCGGCGGCCCTCGCCGTCGCGACACCGGCGACGGCGGAGACCACAGTTCCCTATCAGGCGACGTACGTCGAGCCTGCGCCGATCAACACAGGCTTCGCCTGCGCGCCGGGAACCTCCTGCGGCACTGCGAGCATTAGTGGCCTCGGCCACTCCGACAACCAGGTCGTGGTGTTCAACGCCTGTGGGTTCGGGTGCCACATCCGGACGGTCACGTTCGACGACGGCAGCATGCTCTTCATCCGGATCGAGGATCAGCCGAGCGGCTTCGCCTTCACGTCACCCGGCAACTCGGGCAGTCACGGCTACATCGGCTTCCCCGGCTTCCCCGGAAACCCGCAGTTCCTCGAGATCACGGAGACGATCATCGGCGGAACCGGACGATTTGCGGGCGCCACCGGAAGCGGAACCGGCACCGTCAGGCTGCACGGCGGCATGGCGATCGGCAAGACCTCCGGGACGATCACGCTCCCGTGATTCGAGGCGTGGCGCCGCTCCCATGGTGGGAGCGGCCCACCGCCGTTCGTCAGGCTGCCTCGAGTGCCGGAACCGCATCGACCTGTTCCTCGACGAGGTCCTCGCGCCGCACGACGAAGAGCGCGACGAGCACGCCGACGAGCGCGACCGCCGCGGCGCCGATGAACGCCGCTTGGAAGCCGTCGGTCAGGGCGAAGGGCACCGCAGTCCCGGACGCGATCGCGTTGTCGGTCGCCGAGGTCGCGACGGCGGAGAGCACCGCGATTCCGAGCGCGCCGCCGATCTGCTGCGACGTGTTGATCAGCCCCGACGCGAGCCCCGCCTCCGACGCTTTGACGCCCGCGAGCGCCGCGATCGAGATCGGCACGAACGAGAAGCCCATCCCGATCGAGATCAGCAGGAACCCGGGGAGGAGGTCGCCGAGGTACGAGCCACCGACGGAGACTTGCGTGAAGTAGAGGAGCCCGGCGGAGAGGAACGCCATCCCCGCGACGAGCACCGGCTTCACGCCGACGCGCGTCACGAGCTGCGCCGCGAGCGCCGACCAGAAGATCGCCGTGCCGGCCACCGCCAGGTACGCGACGCCGGTACGCATCGCGGAGTACAGCAGCACCTGCTGCATGTAGAGCGTCAGCATCAGGAACATCGCGAACAGCGCGGTCCCGAGGATCACGCCGGCGATGTTCGCGCCGACGAGCGTGCGCAGCCGGAAGATCGAGAACGGCATCAACGGCTCGGGCGTCCGGGACTCCCAGCCGAGGAACGCGGCGAGGAGGACGATCGAACCTGCGAAGAGCCCAATCGTCTCGAGCGAGCTCCAGCCGTACTGGTTCGCCTGGGTGATCGTGAAGACGAGCAGCACCAACCCCCCGGTGACGAGCACAGCGCCCGGGACGTCGAACGACTTGACCCGAGCGTCGCGGCTCTCGTTCAGGAGGATCGGCGCGAGCACGAGGCCGAGCACCCCGACGGGAACGTTGACGTAGAAGACCCACTCCCAGCTCAGCCAGTCGGTCAGGACTCCGCCGAGCAGCACGCCCGCGACGGCGCCGAACGCACCGACCGCGCCCCAGGCACCGAGCGCAGCGTTCCGCTCCCTACCTTCGGCAAAGGTCGTGGTCAGGATCGAGAGTGCAGCCGGCGTGATCAGTGCCGCGCCGAGCCCCTGCAGCGCCCGCGTGCCGACCAGGGCGGTGTCGCTCCAGGCGAGCGCCGAGAGTAGCGACGCGCCGGTGAAGACGACGAGGCCGACGATGAAGACCCGCCGCCGGCCGACGATGTCGGCCACCCGCCCGCCGAGCAGGAGGAAGCCGCCGAACAGGAGCGCGTAGGCGCTCACGACCCACTGGAGGTTCTGCTGCGAGAACCCGAGGTCGGTCTGGATGGACGGAAGGGCGACGTTCACGATCGCGATGTCGAGCACGACCATGAACTGCACGCCGAGGAGCAGCGCCAGCGCGAACCACTTCCGTCGGGCCGATGCGATCATGGAGTTGTCCTTTCGCTTGGCCAGTTGAAGCTTGCCAACCTACAGGACGCGCTTGCAAAACGCAATCTTCCCCTTGCCGAAAGAAAGTATCGGCGCTAGTATCCAGCTGGTGACCAAGCACTACGACCAGTACTGCCCGATGGCGCACGCGCTCTCGCTGGTCGGGGAGCGGTGGTCGCTGCTGATCGTCCGGGAGCTCCTGCGCGGCCCGAAGCGCTACACCGACTTGTCGGATGGGCTGCCGGGCATCGGCACGAACATCCTCGCAGCGCGCCTGCGAGACCTGGAGGAGGGCGGGATCGTCGAGAAGCGGAAGCTGCCGCCGCCCGCGGCCTCGACCGTCTACGAGCTGACCGAGTACGGCGCCGGCCTCCAGGAGGCGCTGTACGCCCTGGCCCGCTGGGGCGCTCGCTCGCTCGGCCCGCCGACGAAGAAGGACGATCTCTACGAGGACTGGGGCCTGAACGCGCTGCCGGCGGTGTTCAACGCCGAGGCGGCGCGGGGGCTGACGGAGACGTACGTGCTGAAGGTCGGCGAGGACGTCTTCACCGCGCGGATCGTCGACGGCGTGCTCGAGACGTCGCTGGGGGCTGCGCCGGACGCCGACCTGGTCGTCGAGACCGACCCGGAGACCTTCTTCCTGCTCTGCGCAGGCCAGCTCGAGCCGAAGGAAGCGGTCAAGAGCGGCCGAGCGCGCATCGAGGGCGACCGGGCGGTGCTCGAACGCTGCTTCCGGGTGCTGACCTTCGCCCCGCGCGTCAGCGCGGCTGCCTAGCCGGCTGTTCCGACGCTTTTGACAGTCGTAGTACGACGTACTACACTGTAGTACATGGCTCGCCCTCGCTCCTTCCGCCTGGCCGACTCATTGGTCGCGGCTCTCGAACGGCATGGCCGAGACAGAGGCGAGACGACGTCGGCGCTCGCCGAGCGCTACCTGGAGGAAGGGCTTCGGCGTGATACGCACCCGCTGATCGTCTTCCGCGACGGGGCCGCCGGACGCAGGGCCTCGCTTGCGGGAGCTCGGGTCGACGTCGCGCAGGTCGTCGACACCTTCTTCGCCTCAGGCAAGGACGTCGAGCAGGCGGCCCGGTATCTCCTCCTCCCCGAGCCGCTCGTTCGCGCAGCGCTTCGCTATTACGCGGACTATCGGGACGAGATCGACACGTGGCGTGACCGGGTGCAAGAGATCGCCGACCGCGAGCGTGAGGCCTGGGAGCGCGAGCAGGCTGTCCTTGCGTGAAGCTCTTGCTCGACGAGCACTACTCGCCCGAGATCGCCGAACAGCTCCGTCGTCGCGGCCACGACGTCGTCGCCGTGCAGGAGCGAGACGAACTGCGGGGCACCGGCGACCCCGAGCTCTGGGATCGAGCCGTCGCAGAGGCGCGCGCCTTCGTTACCGAGAACGCTGCTGACTTCATGCCGCTGGTGCGGGCCAATGTCGCCGCGGGCGGTCAGTTCTTCGGAGTGATCTTCTCCTCCTCACGCTCGCTCCCGCGATCACGCTCGACCATCGGGGTCTTCGTGAAGCAGCTCGACAGCCTGCTCCGCGAGCGGCCTGCCGACGATGCGCTCGCCGGACGCGTCATCTGGCTTTCCCGCGGCTGACGCACGCGGCGTATAGCTTGGCGGCGTCGACGGGGTGCTCGAGCCCTCGCTGGGCGCCGCGCCGGACGCCGACCTGGTCGTCGAGACCGACGCGGAGACCTACTTCCTGCTCTCCGCCGGCCAGCTCCAGCCGAAGGACGCGGTGAAGAGCGGCCGAGCGCGCATCGAGGGCGATCGCGTGCTCTTCGAGCGCTGCTTCCGGGTGCTGACCTTCGCCCCGCGCGTCAGCGCGGCGGCGTAGCGGCCTCGACCTTGCGGTAGGTCACCGGATCGAGAGCCGCCGGCGCCAAGGCGCGGCGGGAAGGGGGAGAGATGAGACGACGACTACTGACGAGCGTCGCGTTCGCTGTCACGATTGTCCTCGTCGCCGTTCAGTCCGCGACGACCGCCGTAGGGGTCGATTCGGCGGCGCTCCGGACAGCGGTGACGACAGCCGGGATGCAGGTGCATCTCGCCAAGTTCCAGAAGTTCGGCCAGGCGAGCACAGCCGCGTTCGGACATCCGACGCGTGTCGACGGGTCGCTCGGTTTCACGAAGTCGGTCGACTACGTCGCCGCGCAAGCGCTCGCGGCGGGGTACCAGGTGACGGTGCAGCCGTTCACGTTCGACCGCTACGAGGAGACGGCCCCGGCCGTGTTCGAGCGGACGTCGCCGACAGCGCGGACGTACGCGCTGGACAGCGACTTCGCCACGATGGAGTACTCCGGGAGCGGTGACGTGACCGCGCCGCTCACCGCAGTGGGCGGGATCATGATCCCGTCGCCCGGCGGGTCTACGAGTGGCTGCTCGTCCGGCGACTTCGCCGGCTTCCCGACCGGGAACGTCGCGCTGATCCAGCGAGGGACGTGCACCTTCCGGACGAAGGCGGACAACGCAAAGGCCGCGGGTGCGTCCGGTGTCGTGATCTTCAACGAGGGCGACACCGCCGACCGGTCGGGGCTTCTCTTCGGCACGCTCAGTCCGCCGCAGATGAGCCTGCCGGTGATCGGGACGAGCTTCGCGGTCGGCCGGGAGCTCTACGACCTGCTCCGGACAGGCGCGGTGACCGTGCACCTCGCGGTCCAGGCGCACGTCGTGAGGACGCAGTCGTACAACGTGCTCGCCGACACGCCCGGCGGCCTAGCAGACCGGGTCGTCGTCGTGGGAGCCCACCTCGACTCCGTCGATGCGGGGCCTGGCATCAACGACAACGGCAGCGGCTCGGCGATGATCCTCGAGGTTGCGAAGCAGATGTCGCGGGTCGGGATCACGCCGACGAACAAGGTCCGCTTCGCGTGGTGGGGCGGCGAGGAGTTCGGCCTGTTGGGCGCCGAGCACTACCTCAGCACACTCCCGTCGAGCGAGCTGAAGAACATCGCGCTCAACCTCAACTTCGACATGGTCGCCTCGCCGAACTTCGTCCGCTTCGTCTACGACGGCAACGGCTCGGCGACGGGTACGAAGGGGCCCAGCGGGTCGGGGAACATCGAGCAAGTCTTCCTCGACTACTTCGCCTCGCAGGGCCTGGCGACGGAGCCGACCGCGTTCGACGGCCGCTCCGACTACGGCCCCTTCATCGACCGTGGCATCCCCGCGGGCGGTCTCTTCACCGGCGCCGAGGACATCAAGACGGCGCGGGAGGCCGCGATCTACGGCGGCACCGCGGGAATCGCATACGACTCGTGCTACCACGAGGCGTGCGACACCTATCCGGCGAACGTCAACCTCACGGTGCTCGACCAGATGGCGGACGCCACCGCGGACGCCGTGCTCCAGTTCGCGATGACGACGTCGTCACCGAACGGGAGGGGCAAGGCGTCCACGAAGGCGGTCGCGATGACCGCGTTCAGCGGCAGCCTGCTGCGCAAGTAGCGCGATCCTCCTTACGACGACATGCTCGCCATCGCCTCCTGCGAGCGTCGCTCCATCTCCTCCGGCGCAACGTCCTCGACGTGCGTGGCGATCTGCCAGCTGTGCCCGTACGGATCGGTCACGCGAGCGAACCGGTCGCCCCAGAACATGTCCTCGGGCTCCTGGGTCGAGGTCGCCCCGGCGTCGATCGCCTGCTTGTAGGTCTCCTCGACGTCCTCGGTGTAGAGGAAGATCCCTATCGTCGTCGCACCAAGCGCCTTCGGCGCCTTCGTCTGCCCCTCGCCGAACGGATCGGAGAGCATCACGAGCGAGTCTCCGATCTCCAGCTCGGCGTGCGCCACCTTTCCGTCGGGCGTCGGCATGAGGACGCGCTCCTTCGCGCCGAACGCCCGCTTGTAGAACTCGATCGCGGCCGTGGCGTCGTCAACCGCGAGGTACGGGGTGATCGAGCGGTACCCCTCGGGAATCGCTTTCACCGGCATGTGACTCTCCTTCCGGTGGTTGTCGAAGAATCCTCGATGTTACGCCCACCCGCTAGGGTCGTGGGGGCATGGCAAGCGTCCTCGCGGAGCGCGTCCAGGAACTGCGGAGCGACCGCTCCCACGGCGGCAGTTGGATGGCGCGCCGCGCGGTCGAGGCGCTCGCCGAGCTGGCGGGCGAGCCGGCCGAGTCCTCGCCGGAGCTGCTGGATCGTCTGGATGCAGC
>JACCTU010000003.1 GCA_013812235.1 Actinomycetota bacterium
TCCCTCGAACGAGGGACGGCCCGGCCGCCAGGACGAGCGCGTCCTCCCCCGGTTTGCCGACCAGCTGGAGCGAGGCGGGGAGACCCTCCTCGGCCGGTCCGCAGGGCAGTGCCAGCGCGGGCCAGCCGATGCAGTTGAAGGGGTACGTGAGGCTGATCCCGCGCGACCGGAAGGCGGACTCGTCGGCGTCGGCCGGCGGGGCGACGAACGGGACGGTGGGGGTGAGGAGCAGGTCGACCTCCTGCGCGGCCTCGAGGTAGCGCTCGCGCACCTCCGCCCGAAGCCGGCGCCCGGCCTCGGCCTCGGCGTCCGTGACGGCCAGGCAGCGCTCGATCTTCGGCCGGACGTTCTCGCCGTAGGCGTCCGCGTGCTCGGAGAAGAGCTCGCGGTGGACGTCCGCGACCTCGTGCATGAACTCGGGGTAGGTGCCGTCGGTCGAGGGCAGCTCGATCCTCGTGCGCCGCGGGAAGCGCTCGGCAGCCTCCTCGACCCGTGCGCGCACGAGCGGGTCCGCCGCCTCCGTCCACGCGATCCCGACTCGAACCTCCTCGAGCGACTCGAGCCGCGCCGGCTCGAAGCCGGGCACG
Source organism: Actinomycetota bacterium (assembly GCA_013812235.1). Lineage (GTDB taxonomy): Bacteria > Actinomycetota > Thermoleophilia > Gaiellales > Gaiellaceae > JACCTU01. The sequence goes on from JACCTU010000003.1 coordinate 588, forward strand.
AGTGCCGCCATCGCCGCCTCGCAGTCTTCGACCGTGCGCGCCATCGGGCCCGCGTGGTCGTAGCTCGGCGCGAGGGGGAAGCAGCCGTCGAGCGGCACGAGCCCCCACGTTGGCTTGAAGCCGACGCCCCCGCACCAGGCCGCGGGGATGCGGATCGACCCGCCCGAGTCGGTGCCGAGCGCGACGTCGGCGAGCCCGGCCGCGAGCGCGGCGCCGTTCCCGCCGCTCGAGCCGCCCGCGAGCCGGCCGGGAGCGATCGGGTTCGGCACGGTGCCGAAGTGCGGGTTCTGGGACGAGATACCGTACGCGAACTCGTGCAGGTTCGTCTTGCCGATGTTCGCGTAGCCGGCGCGTTCGAGCCGGGCGACCGCGTCGGCCGTGGCTTCCGGTACGTGATCAGCGAAGAGGATCGACCCGTACGTCGTCGTCAGACCGGCGGTGTCGAACAGGTCCTTGACGCCCAGCCGAAGGCCCGCCGCCGGGGGCGGGTCGGGAACTGCCAGGAAGATCCCGTCGTGCGCGCTCGTGCTCGCGACGTTACTTCGTCAGGACGAGCTTGCGCGTGACGGTCGCATCGCGTGTGCCGTTCGTCGCGACGCTCGTGAACGTCAGGCGGCTGGTCGCGGCCAGCAAGCGAGTGACGCTTCTTGGAAGCGCGGCGGCGAGCAGCGTTGTGAGCGCGCAGAGACTCCTCTGAGGGATCGCGCGAACGCCGGAAACTTGAGCTAATCCAGCGCTAGATAGAGCAGCGCGACCGCGAACGAGCCGCCGAACAGCAGCAGGAAAAGAGCAAAAATGCCCCAGCCGAGCAGGAGGCTCTTGCGGGCGGTCTCGGGGTCGGGTTCGGTCACACGATCAGGGGGTCGACGGCCATCGCGACGAAAAGGATGGCGAGGTAAGCGAGGGAGTAGTGAAAGAGCACCGCTGCGCGAGCCGGGACGAGCTCGCGCCGAAGCCGCCAGGCGAGCCAGAGGAACGCGGCGCCGAGCACGACCGCTGCGACGAGGTACACCGCGCCGAACATCCCGAACGCAACCGGGACGAGCGTCACCGCGATCAGCACGAGCGTGTAGACGATGATCTGCCGGACCGTCTCGCGCTCGCCGCGGACGACGGGAAGCATCGGGATCCCGGCCGCCTGGTAGTCGCGCTTGATCAGGAGCGCGAGCGCCCAGAAGTGCGGCGGCGTCCAGAAGAAGACGATCGCGAAGAGCGCGAGCGCCGGGAGCGTGAGGTTGCCCGTCGCCGCTGCCCAGCCGACGAGCGGTGGAACCGCGCCCGCCGCGCCGCCGATCACGATGTTCTGCGGCGTCGAGCGCTTGAGCCAGCGCGTGTAGACGATGACGTAGAACAGGTTGCCGACGAGCGCAAGCACAGCAGTGAGCACGTTGGCGAGGCTTGCGAGCAGCACGAACGAGAGCGCGGAGAGCGCGAGCCCGAACTCGAGCGCCCGCTCGGGCGCGATGCGCCCGGTCGCGACGGGCCGCGAGCGCGTGCGCTTCCCCATCAGCTTGTCGATGTCCGCGTCGAGGACGTGGTTGAGAGCGCTCGCGCCGCCGCAGGCGAGCCCGAGCCCGACGAGCAGCACGGCGAGGTCTGCTACGTGCGGCGCTCCGCCCGCGCCGACGAACATCCCGCACACGCCCGTCAAGAGCAGGAGCGACATGATGCGCGGCTTCGTCAGCGCGACGTAGTCGCGCCAGGAACCAGCGGGAACGCGCTCGCCTCGGAAGAGCTGTGCGG
>JACCTU010000024.1 GCA_013812235.1 Actinomycetota bacterium
GGCTCCAGCACTACAACACACGCAGACCGCACAGCTCACTCGGAGACCGGCCCCCGATCAGCCGCGTTCACAACGTCCGTGGGTAGGACAGCTAGAGCCGCCGAGCAACGGCCCCTCGGCTCGGTACCTACAATCGAGCGCGTGGTCCTCTCCGACCGGACGATCTCGAGGCTCCTCGGGGAGGGCAGGATCGAGATCGATCCCTACAACGGGGCTCTGCTCCAGCCCTCCTCCGTGGACGTGCGCGTCGATCGGTACTTCCGGGTCTTCCACAACGCCCGCTATCCCTACATCGACGTCAAGGAGCCCCAGGACGAACTGACGGAGCTCGTCGAGATCGAGGACGACCGGCCGTTCATCCTCCACCCGGGCGAGTTCGTGCTCGGCTCGACGCTCGAGCGGATCCGGTTGCCCGACGACCTCGTGGCGCGCCTGGAAGGCAAGAGCTCACTGGGGCGGCTGGGTCTGCTGATCCACTCGACCGCAGGCTTCATCGACCCCGGCTGGGACGGCCACGTCACGCTCGAGCTCTCGAACGTCGCCAACCTCCCGATCACGATCTACTACGGGATGCCGATCGGGCAGCTCTCCTTCGTCCTGCTGACCGAGCCGGCCGAGACGCCGTACGGCGCCGACAAGCTCGGGTCGAAGTACCAGGGCCAGCGCGGGCCGACCCCGTCGCGCTACTGGAAGAACTTTGTCGCTGAGCCGAATGATCTTTCTCAGCGACAAAGTCCCGACGTGGCCGACGCCGGAGGCGGCGGAGCACGAGGAAACTTCGAGCGCGTCGAGTCGTGAAGGTCCTCGTCACGGGTGGCACCGGGTTCGTCGGCCCGCACGTGGTCCGAGCGATCCAGGACGCCGGGCACGACGTGCGCGCGCTCGTGCGCAAAGGCTCGGTCCCCGGAGCGGAGCGCGCCGAAGGAGACATGACCAACGTGGAGAGCCTCCGCCGCGCCGTGCAGGGCGTCGACGCGGTCGTCCACCTCGTCGCGATCCGGCAGGGCCGGGAGGAGCAGTTCCAGCGCATCATGGTCGACGGGACGCGCGACCTGCTCGCGGCCGCCCGCGCCGCGGGGATGGGGCGATTCGTTCACATGAGCGCACTCGGGACGAGCGAGGAGACGAAGGACCTCGTGCCCTACTACCGCGCCAAGTGGCTGCAGGAAGGGCTCGTCCGCGAGTCCGGCCTCGAGCACGTTATCTTCCGCCCGAGCTTCGTCTTCGGCAAGGACGGGGGCATCATCCCGACCTTCCGGACGCTGGCCAAGCTCGCGCCGGTGACGCCGATCATCGGCTCCGGCAAGCAACGGATCCAGCCCATCTGGGTCGACGACGTCGCCGCCTACTTCGCGCGCGCTCTCGAGAAGCCGGAGGCGACGAACCGCACGTTCGAGCTCGGCGGCCCAGACGTGGCCAGCTGGGACGAGTTCTGGACACGCCTGAAGCGCGCGCTCGGCGTGCGCCGGCCGTCGCTCCACGTCCCGATGGCGTTCATGCGCGCCAACGCGCTCGTCACGGAGCGGCTGCCGGGCGACATCCCGCTGACGCGCGACCTGCTGAAGATGCTCGAGCACGGCGACAACGTCGTCACCAACACCGACGCTGTCGAGACGTTCGGGCTCCCGCTCGTTCCCCTGGACGAGCAGCTTCGCCGAGTGGCAACCTGACTGCATGGGTCTGACCGAGCGAATCGCGCGAGCCTGCGCCGCGCATCCCTGGCGGACGTTCGCGGCGTGGGCTCTCGTACTCGTCGCCGCGATCACCGCGATCGCGACGCTGATGTCGGGCCTCACGACCGACGCGACCGTCACGGGCAACCCCGAGTCGGAGCAGGCCGAGCGCCTGCTCGTCCGCGGGTTCCCACCCGACCCTCAGCGAACGGTTACCGACGTCATCGTCGTCCGCTCGGACGAGTTCACGGTCGACGACCCTGAGTTTCGTCGCGTCGTCGATCAACTCGAGCGCGACGCACGCAACAGTGGGGCGCTCGTTAGCGGGCGAACCTACTACGGGACGAACGACGCATCGCTCGTCTCGAAGGACCGACACGCGACGTTGATGCCCGTCTTCGTGGTCGGCGAGGACCGCGTCGACGACCTGCTCGCGATCCTGGACAGTGCCGAGGAGAGCGGTGCGTTTACCGCCACGATCACCGGCAACCACGCGGCGGACAACGACTTCAACGCGCTTTCGGAGAAGGACCTGCGCGAAGGCGAGCTGAAATTCGGGCTCCCTGCAGCGCTCGTGATCCTCGTGCTCGTGTTCGGGGCGCTCGTCGCGGCGCTGATCCCGCTGCTGATGGCGATCGTGTCGATCGTCGTCGCCCTCGGCCTCGTTGCGCTGCTCTCGCAGCAGTTCGAGCTCTCGATCTTCATCGTGAACATGCTCACGGGGATGGGCCTCGCACTCGGAATCGACTATTCGCTGTTCGTCATCTCGCGCTATCGCGAAGAGCGCACCGGCGGACGCGACCCCGACGCGGCGATCAGCGCTGCCGGAGCAACCGCGAGCCGCGCCGTGCTCTTCAGCGGCTCCGCCTTCGTCGTTGCGCTGCTCGGGATGCTGATCGTGCCCACGACGATCATGCGCAGCCTGGCCCTCGGAGCGATCCTCGTCGGGATCGTCTCGGTCGCTGCGGCACTCACGCTGCTGCCCGCCCTGCTCGGTGGGCTCCACGACCGGGTCGACTCGATCCGGCTTCCGGTCGTCGGCCGCCGCTCCATCGAGAGCGCGAACCCCGAGGGCCGCTTCTGGGGGGCGATCATCGACCGCGTGCTCCGCCGACCCTGGCTCAGCCTCGCAATCGCAACCGGGCTCCTCCTGGCCGCAACTGTTCCCGCCTTCGGACTGAACATCGGGGCGAGCGGCGTCAGCACGCTCCCCGACGACCTGCCCTCGAAGCAGGGCTACGTGGCGCTGCAGCGCGACTTCCCAACCGCGGGAACCGATCCTGCTCAGATCGTCGTCGCCGACACCTCGCCCGACACGATGCGGCGGCTCGAGAGCCTGCGGAGCGACCTTGCCGCGTATCCGGAGTTCGGGCCCGGCGAGATACGGCGCGGCAACGGCGTCGCGGTGCTCGAGGTGCCGGTTCGCGGCGACGAGGTGTCGGACGAGGCGGTCGGCGCCGTCCGCGCGCTACGCGACGACATCGTCCCCGGCGCGTTCGAGGGGACGAACGTCGAGGCGCACGTCGGAGGCACGAGCTCCGAGAACGCCGACTACTTCGACGCGGTCACCAAGCCTGCACCGCTCGTGTTCGCCTTCGTGCTCGGCCTGACGCTGATCCTGCTCACGGTCGCCTTCCGCTCGGTCGCGATCGCGTTGACGGCGATCGCCCTCAACCTGCTCTCCGTCGGCGCGGCGTACGGCCTGCTGGTGCTCGTCTTCCAGCACGGCTTCGGCGCGGACCTCCTCGGCTTCACGCAGGTCGACTCGATCGACGCGTGGGTGCCGCTCTTCCTGTTCTCCGTGCTGTTCGGGCTCTCGATGGACTACCAGGTGTTCCTGCTCAGCCGGATCCGAGAACGCTACGACCGCACGCGAGACACCCGCGACGCGGTTCGGTGGGGGGTCGCCTCGACCGCCCGGATCATCACAGGGGCCGCGCTGATCATCGTCGCGGTGTTCTCCGGCTTCGCGCGCGGCGACCTGGTGATGTTCCAGCAGATGGGCTTCGGGGTCGCGATCGCGCTGCTGATCGACGCGACGATCATCCGCTCGGTCGTGCTGCCGAGCGTGATGGCGCTGCTCGGCGATCGGAACTGGTACCTGCCCCGCTGGCTCGAGTGGACCCCGCACCTCGAGGTGGAAGGCCATACGGCCCCGGAGTCGAACACTGCGCCGTCAACCTGAAAGGACGTGACATGGCGTTCAGCCTGCGGATGATCCTCCTGCTCGTCGCGACGATCCTGTTCGTCGTCGCTGCGCTCGGCAGCGCCGAGAACTGGGCGGATTGGATCGCCTGGGGCCTTGCCGCAGTCGCGGCCGCGTTCCTCGTCGGCGAGGCCGGCTGGGATCGCAGCTTCGGCGGCCCGAGCCGCGACCGCACCTAGAAGAGAACGATTGAGGGCCGCTCGCGCGGCCCTCAATCTCGGTTACCAGCGCTGAAGTGGTAGAGGCGCTTCCTGCCGGCCGGTACCGACCGGCGGCGCGAGACGCGAGTCCCCCACGCTGGCTAGGCGGTTCCCCGTAGGTCCCGGGGACACGTCCCTACCCGCTGGTACCTCCGCTGCCCGTACTTGAATCGCTCACTGTCGGGACCACCTCCTTTCCGCGTTAGGCGGGAATGTAGCGGTCCGACCTGCTGGAGAGGCGCAAGTCATAGAGATCGTCTACCGGAGGACAACCGAGAGCTCGAGCCCGCGGTCGAGGGGCACCGTCGTGCTGACGAGGCTCGGGTCGCCTTGCCGGACGGCCGAGTACTCGGCGAGCGTCTCGGCGTGGGAGAGGACGTTGTCGGCCACGATCAGCGCGCCTGGCTCGACCTTGTCCCGCGCGAGCACGAAGAGCCGCTCGTAGTCCTCCTTTTCGGCGTCCAGGAAGACGACGTCGAAGACGTCCTGCACCTGCGCGAGCACCTCGAACGCGTCCCCCACGACGAGCTCGGCCCACTCCTCGAGCCCGGCATCGGCGATGTTCCGCCGCCACGCCTCCACCTTCGCGGGATCGTGCTCGATCGAGACGACGCGGCCCGAGAAGTAGCGCACGCCTGCTGCCAGCCAGATCGTCGAGTAGCCGCGCGAGCCGCCGAGCTCCAGCACGCCGCAGTCGTTCATCGGAGCGGCGAGCGAGAACAGGAACTGGCCCGTGGTGCGCGCCACCTGGCGTGAGCGCTCCTCAGCCGGGAGGCCACGTTCGCGCTCGGCGGCGTCTTCCGCCTCCAGCCGTGCGAGCACCTCGAGCACGCGGTCGTCGAGCACGAGGCCAACGATAGGGTCGCGACGTGATCGAGGTCGAGCACACGGTCGAGATCGACCGCCCCGCCGAGGAGGTCTTCGAGTACCTGACGGACGTTTCCCGTCTCCCGGAGTGGCAGTCGAGCGCGGTCTCGGCCGAGCTCGACGGGGCGCTGCGCAAAGGCGCCCGCGTGCGGGAGGCGCGGACGTTCATGGGCCGCCGGGCCGCCTCGACGCTCGAGGTGACCGAGTACGAGCCGCCGCGTCGGTTCTCGCTCCGCGTCGTCGAGGGGCCGATCCGCTACTCCGTCGAGCACGCTCTCGAGGCGCTCGACGGCCGGACGCGCGTCACGTTCGTCGGCCGCGGCGAGACGCGCGGTGTGCCGAGGCTGATGCAGGGCGCAGTCCGCCGCGCGGTGGAGCGTCAGTTCGTCAAGGACCTCGAGGCGCTCAAACGCACCCTCGAGTCAACCGATGGTCAGGCCACGTCGACCTTGACGTAGCCGTCCTCGACGACGACCGGGAACGCTTCGACCGGCTCGTACGCCGGGAGCGTGAGCGGGCGGCCGCTACGAAGGTCGAAGTTCGCGCCGTGGCGCGGGCAGACGACGACGCACGTCTCGCGGTCCCAGTCGCCCTCGCAGAGCGGACCGTCGTCGTGGGAGCAGCGGTCCTCGATCGCGTAGTACCCGCCGGCGCAGTTGTAGACGCCGACGGTGATCGCTCCTGCCGGGACCAGCTTCATCGTCCCGGGAGGAAGCTCCTCCACGGGGCAGACGTCGATGAGAGCCACTAGTGCCTCTTCAGGGAATGTCGCCCCGCTTCTGGATCGCGAGCACCAAGCGATGCAAGGACGCAGGGAGCGCTCATGCCAGAAGGCATGGGCGCGACTGAGGACGCCGCAGCGCGCCGCGTGCTCGCGGGCCAGAAGCAGGCGTTCATTGCCTGGAGGGGCACTAGCTCAGTTCGAGGTCGTCGTAGCCGGCGAGGCCCTGCGGCAGCGGTGTGCCCTTCGCCTTGTGCAGCGCCACCTTGAGCGTCGTCAAACCGAGCATCGCGCACTTGAGCCTGATCGGCGTGAGCGGGATCCCGATCTCGTCGAGCAACTCGTCCTTGTCGAGCACTGCGACTTCGGATGCCTTCTTGCCCTGCACCATCTCGGTCAGCATCGACGTCGCCGCCTGCGAGATCGCGCAGCCGCGCCCGGAGAACTTCACCTCGTCGATCGTGTCGGAGTCCTCGCCGAAGCGGACGTAGATCGTCACCTCGTCGCCGCAGAGCGGGTTCATCCCCTCCGCGTCGGCGTCGGCGTCCTCCATCACGCCGTGCCCGCGCGGGTTCTTGTAGTGGTCGAGGATCACCTCACGGTAGAGCTGGTCGAACTCGTTCATCCGAGCGCTCTCTTGACCTTGTGGAGCCCCTCGACCAGCCGGTCGATCTCCTCGGGGATCGTGTAGAGGTAGAAGCTCGCCCGCGTCGTGGCGGCGACGCCCAGCCTGCGCATCAGCGGTTGGGTGCAGTGGTGTCCCGCGCGCACCGCGATCCCGTCCCAATCGAGGATCTGCGCGGCATCGTGCGGGTGGATTCCCGGGATGTCGAACGAGACGATCCCCGCACGTCGGTCGGGAGGCGGACCGAAGATGCGAATCCCGTCGATTTCGGACATCTTGTCGATCGCGTAGGCGGCGAGCTCGTGCTCGTGCTGCTCGATCGCGTCGAGCCCGATTTCGTTCAGGTAGTCGACCGCGGCACCGAAGCCGACCGCCTCGGCAATCGCCGGCGTCCCCGCCTCGAACTTGTAGGGCAGCTCGTTCCAGGTCGTCTTGTCAAGGTCGACCTTGTGGATCATCTGGCCGCCGAGGTTGAACGGCGACATCTTTTCCAGGAGCTCGCGGCGGCCCCAGAGTGCACCCACCCCGCTCGGCCCACACATCTTGTGCGAGGAAAACGCGAGGAAGTCGCAGTCGAGCGCCTGCACGTCGAGCGCCAGGTGCGGCGCGGCCTGCGCGGCGTCGACGACCATGATCGCACCCTGCTCGTGCGCCCAGGCCGTCAGCTGTTCGATCGGGTTGATCGTGCCGAGCGCGTTCGAGACGAGGTTGTTGGCTACGACCTTGACGCGCCCGGAGGACGCCAGCTCGTCGAGCGAGTCGAGCACGAGCTCGCCGTTGTCGTCGATCGGAATCGTGCGGAACGAGGCACCCGTGCGTCCCGCGATGTATTGCCAGGGGACGAAGTTCGAGTGGTGGTCGAGCTCGGAGACCACGGCGACATCGCCGGGGCCGAGGTTGTCGAGCCCCCAGGCGTAGGCGACGAGGTTGATCGCCTCGGTCGCGCTGCGCGTGTAGATCAGCTCGCGCTCGGAAGGGGCGTTGACGAACGCCGCGACCTTTGCGCGCGCACCCTCGAACCCTGCAGTCGCGCGCTCGGAGAGCGTGTAGACGCCCCGATGGACGTTCCCGTAGGAGGTCTCGTAGAAGTCACGCATGGCGTCCAAGACCTGCCGCGGCTTCTGCGAGGTGACGGCGGAGTCCAGGTACGCGAGCGGCTTGCCGTGAATCTGCTGCTCGAAGATCGGGAAGTCCGCGCGCAGCTTGTGCGCATCCAGCTTGGGGCGTGTCTCGATGGCCATCGTGCTTATCGTACGCACGATGAGCGGCTTCACAGAGACGGTTGCCGGGGGCTATGCGTTCGAGGGAGCCTCGCTCGACCTCGGGCGCGGCATCCACGAGGGGAAGCTCGAGCGGGACGCGGTGGTACGCCTTCCGCTCGCCACGTCGAACCGCCACGGCCTGATCGCAGGCGCAACGGGGACGGGGAAGACACGCACGCTGCAGCTGCTCGCGGAGCAGCTCTCGGAGGCGGGGGTCTCGGTCTTCGCCGCCGACTACAAGGGCGACGTCTCGGGCCTCGTGATTCCTGCCCCGCCGGAGGGC
>JACCTU010000051.1 GCA_013812235.1 Actinomycetota bacterium
GTCCTGAAGCTGCTTCGGCGGCGACTTCATCAGGTAGGCGCTCGGGCCCTCGAGAGCGCCGGCGACACCGTTGTTCAGCGCGAGCTTCGCGAGCCGGACGGCGTCGATCACGATCCCCGCCGAGTTCGGCGAGTCCCAGACCTCGAGCTTGAGCTCCACGTTCAGCGGCACGTCGCCGAAGCTCGAGCCCTCCATGCGGATGTAGGCCCACTTGCGGTCGGTCAGCCACGGGACGTAGTCGGACGGGCCGACGTGGATGTTCTTCTCGCCGAGGTCGTAGTCGAGCATCGACGTGACCGCGTTCGTCTTCGAGATCTTCTTCGACTCGAGACGCTCGCGCTCGAGCATGTTCAGGAAGTCGGAGTTGCCCCCGACGTTCAGCTGCATCGTCTTGTCGAGCTTGACGCCTCGGTCGCGAAAGAGCGAGGTGAGCACGCGATGCGTGATCGTCGCGCCGACCTGCGACTTGATGTCGTCGCCGATGATCGGCAGACCGGCCTGCTCGAAGCGGCGCTGCCAGTACGGCTCGCGACCGAGGAAGACCGGCATGCAGTTGACCATCGCGCAGCCTGCCTCGAGGATCTGCTCTGCGTACCACTTGGTGGCCGACTCGGAGCCGACTGGGAGGTAGTTGACGACGACGTCGGTCTTCGTCTCCTTAAGGATGCGGACGACGTCGTCCGTCTCGCCGGGCGCCTTGTCGACGATCTCGGAGAGGTACTTGCCGATTCCGTCGTGCGTCATTCCGCGTGAGACCTTGATCCCGGTCTGGGGAACGTCGGCGAACTTGATCGTGTCGTTCGGGTGGGCCCAGATCGCGTCGGCGAGATCCTTGCCGACCTTCGTCGTCGTGACGTCGAACGCCGCCGTGAACTCGATGTCGCCGACGTGGTAGCCGCCGAGGTCGACGTGCATCAGGCCGGGGACGAACTGATCGGTTTGCGCGTCGCGGTAGTACTCGACGCCCTGCAGGAGCGCGTTTGCGCAATTGCCGACGCCGACGATCGCGACGCGGACCTTGCCGTTCTCAGACATTCGGTGTGTCTCCTCTGGCTCGAAGTTGGTTGCGCACGTGCAGCACGCGCTGAAGGACTGTGATCCAGGCCGTGGCCGTGAGCACTGCGAGCGCGAGCTCGAGCGGGACCCACGGTGCGAGCACGAGGCCCACAGTGATCACGACGACGCGCTCGGCCCGGGAGCCGATCCCGACGTCGCCGCGGAGGCCGAGGGCCTCGGCGCGGGCACGGGTGTAGCTGACGAGGAACGAACCGGCGATCGCGGCCACCGTGAGGCCGACGCCGAGCTCGCTACCCTCGCGGACGAGCACGAGCGCAATCGCACCGAGCATGAAGGCCTCGCTCATGCGATCGGTGGTCGAGTCCATGAACGCGCCGAACGGCGTGGTCTTCCCGCCGGCCCTCGCGAGAGCGCCGTCGAGGATGTCGAGCACCGATCCCGCGACGAAGAGGATCGCACCGAGCCAGAAGAAGAGGAGCTCGTTCCGGTTCTCGAAGAAGACGAGGACGGAGGCGACCGCGCAGAGCGTGACGCCTGCAGCCGTCAGCGCGTTCGGGGTGAGTCGAGTGCGTGTGAGGCCGACGATCGAGCGGGAGGCAAGCCGCCTCGCCCCGGTCGTGTAGGTCTCCTTGACGCGTCCCAGCACCACGGTGTTAGATCGCATACCTGCTATATAGCATACCTGCGATAGGAAGGCGCCTCGGAAATGCGCCTCGCCGCGACGACCCCAGGGTTCAGGAGTTGCCGGTCGACCGTTGCGGTCGCCACGTCGAACCGAGGCCCACGCCGAGGGCAAGTGTCGGCACGATCGTCAGGAACCGGTAGAGCAGGACAGCCGCGACGACCGCCGCGTCGCTGCCGCCGAAGCCGACGAGCAGCCCCGTCAGGCCCACCTCGACGATCCCGATCCCGCCCGGAGTCAGCGGGAGCGACCCGAGCAGGCGGATCAGCGTCCAGGCCGCGAACGCCTCCACGAGGCTTACCTCGCTCCCGGTCAAGCCGAGCGTGCGCAGGCACGTGAGGAGGACCGCGAAGACGGAGAGCTGCCCGACGAGCGTCGCCAGGGTCAGGACGTGCCAGCGTCTGGAGAGCAATGCGGCGGTTCGCCGACGGAACTGCACGATCGTCTCGACGTCCCAGCGGATCTCGCGCCGGCGGGCGACACGCGCAAGCCGGCGCGCGGCACGCCAGGCCCACGTTCCGACGCGCCGCGCGAGCCGGTTGCTCGCGAGCGCGCAGACGAAGACCACGAGGGCGACTGCGAAGCCGACCAGGCCGAGCAGCCCGACGGTGCGCAGCAACGGGTGCTGTCCGCCGGTCAGTGTGAGCAGCCCGAGCGCGAGCGCGGGGAACGCGAGCAGCACGAGCTGGTTCCAGATCCCCGTCAGCGCCGCCGCGAGTGCGACCTCCGACGTGCGGTAACCCCACTTCCTCAGGAGCACCAGCGACGCGGCGATGCCCACGGCGGCCCCGCCCGGTGCGACGTACGTCGATGCGGTCGACGCCTGGGTCGAGACGAACGCGCGCCAGAAGCCGAGCCCGGGCAGCGCCGCCATCCACGATGGTGCGAACGTGGCGAGGTTGACCGCCGTCACGACTACGAGCAGAGCCAGGGATCGCGCGTCCAGCGTCTTCACCTCGCGCCAGACCCCGCCGTAGTCGGCCAGACGCGGGAGCACGAGCGCGAACGCGACGACGACGACGGCGATCCCGGCCGCTTTCTGCAGCACGCGACGCGATCCCAGGCGGCGAAGACTCCGCACGCGTGCAGCATGAACTTCGCGCCGGAGGCGGCGAAACCGCGGGAGGTGATGAGGCCTATGCGGCCGACCGAAGCTCGCGGCGCACGTGCAGGATTCGCTGCAGCACCGTGAACCACGCGGTCGCCGCGAGCACTCCGATCGCCCACGGCAGCACGCCCCAGGGCGCGAGCACGAGGCCGGCGGTGATCACCACGACGCGCTCCGCCCGCGAGCCGATGCCGACGTCGCCCCGCAACCCGAGTGCCTCGGCGCGGGCGCGGGCGTAGCTGACGAGGAACGACCCGGCGATCGCGGCGACCGTCAGGCCGACCCCGAGCTCGCTCCCGTCCCGCGTCAGGACGAGCGCGATCGCTCCGAGCATGAACGCCTCGCTGATCCGGTCGGTGGTCGAGTCGACGAACGCGCCGAACGGCGTCGCCTTCCCGCCGGCGCGCGCGAGGGCACCGTCGAGGATGTCGAGGATCGAGCCGAGCACGAAGAGCGCCGCGCCGGCCCAGAAAAAGACGAGCTCGTGGCGGTACTCGAAGTACACGAGCACCGATCCGACGGCGCAGAGCACGACCCCCGCGGCGGTCAAGGCGTTCGGCGTGACGCGGGTCCGCGTCAGACCGGCGATCGAGCGCGAAGCGAGCCGGCGCGCGCCGGTCGTGTACGTGGCCTTCAGGCGTCCGAGCGCCATCGCGTCCCGGCTCAGATGAAGCGGAGCAGGCGGCGGCGCTCCAGCACGAGCGCGGCGACCGCGGCGACGAGCACGCCGGCCGCGATGTCGAGCCAGAAGTGGTTGCCCGTCGCCATGACCGAAAACCAGACCCAGGGAGCCCAGGCGAGCCAAAGCGCCTTGGCCCACCAGCGTGTGACGAGCGAGGCCATGATCAGGCCGACGATCAGGGAGTCGGCGGAGTGGAGGCTCGGCATCGCCGCGTAGGGGTTCGAGGCGAGTTGGACGAGGCCGCTGCCGTGGTTCAGGCTCGCGAACCTGGCGAGCGTGTCGACGAAGCCGACGTCCGGGAACATCCGCGGCGGCGCCGTCGGCAGGAAGACGTAGCCGGCAAGCCCGATCACGTTCGCGAGCATGATCAAGTTGCGGAAACCGGAGAAGACGTCGTTACGGCGCAGGTAGACCCAGAGCAGCGCGAGCCCGAGCACCGTGAACTGCGAGAGCCAGTACGTCCACGAGGTGACGACCGCGAGCAGCTGCGACGATCCGACGAGTCCCTGCAGGCTGAGCTCGAAGAGCGAGTTCGCGCGGCTCTCGAGGTCGATCACCTTGAGGCCGTTCTCGAAAGCCGCTGCGGCGTTCCTGTCGGCGACGCCCCGGGCGACCTGGTACGCCGCGAGGAATCCGAACCAGATCGCGATCTGCAGGACGAGGTCGGCCCAGCCGCGGGGCAGGACCTTGCGCTCGTCCTGCGAGGGAATTGTTGCGGCGGTGACGCTCAACGACCCGCTATTCTAGTCCACCCGGCGGCGCTCCTTACCCACCGATTTGGCTCATCGAGCGCGACGCGCGGACGAACCCCGGCTCGTTGATCCGGTGCTTCAACTCCTTGTGCGCCACCGCGGTGCGGAGGAGCGCGGTGAGCTCCTCGTCGCTGGCCCCGGCGCGGAGAGGCGTCTTCAGGTCCCACTCGCGGCGGGAGAAGAGGCAGGTTCGGAGCTGGCCGTCCGCGGTCAGTCGGATCCGGTCGCACGTCGAGCAGAAGGGCTCCGAGACGGGGCTGACGAACCCGACCTCGCCGTTGCCGTCGGCGAAGCCGAAGCGCTTCGCCGTTGACGAGGCCTTGGCCGGGAGTTCGACGAGCGGGCCGTGCTCGGCCTCGATCAGCGCGCGGATCTCCCGTCCGGTGAGTACCTGGTCGTCGCGCCAGCCCTCGTCGGCGTCGAGCGGCATGAACTCGATGAAACGGACGACGTAGGGCTTGCGTCGCGCGAGCGCCGCAAGGCGCGGGACGTCATCCTCCGTGAAGCCCTTGATCGCGACGCAGTTCACCTTGATCGGGCGGAGCTCGGGATGACGTTCGGCCTCCTCGAGCCCGCGGAGCACCTTGTCGAGCGCGTCGCGTCGCGTCAGCTCTGCGAAACGGACGTGGTCGAGCGAGTCGAGGGAGACGTTGATCCGGCGGAGCCCCGCGTCGACGAGCGGTTGCGCCAACCGGTCGAGCAGCACGCCGTTCGTCGTCAGCGAAAGGTCGCGGGCGCCCGGCGTGTCGGCGAGCATCCGCACGAGCACCGGAAGGTCGCGTCGGACGAGCGGCTCGCCGCCCGTCAGGCGAACCTCGTCGACGCCGAGCCGCGCGAGCACCGCGACGAGGCGAGCGATCTCCTCGAAGCTGAGCACCTCGGCCCGCGCGAGCCACTCGAGTCCCTCCGCGGGCATGCAATACGTGCACCGGAAGTTGCACTTGTCGGTGACCGAGACGCGCACGCTCTTGATCTCCCGGCCCCAGCTGTCCGTGAGCGGTTCCACCTGCGTCAGCGTTTCCATCTAACAGAGCCTAGCGTGAGGTTTTCGCCTTGCTCATAACGAGAAGGATGCGGGAGAACGCTCACTCCTATCGAGGAGGCAACGGTATGGCGATCTGGGAAACGGAAGAAGGCGGCGGCGCAGGCGGCGGCGGCGGTGAGTCCGGCGGCGGCGGCATGGGCGGCGGCGGCG
>JACCTU010000078.1 GCA_013812235.1 Actinomycetota bacterium
CCGTCCCGGTCCAGCCGGAGCTTCGCGTTGAGGATCGTGATGCCGACGAGGTCGCCGTCCGCTCCGTATCGCAGGCCGTCGCCCTCTTCGGAGTCGCTCCAGTCGACCGCGGACGCGGGATCGCCGACGTGCAGGTAGAGCACGTCGACCTCCGCGTCGTAGAAGTGGTTGTCGAACTCGACTCCTGCGATCTTGATCGTCATGGGAGATCTCTCCTGGGAAATGCCGTCGTGATCGAACCGACGCTTTCATGGTAGTGGACGACCACTCGAACCCAGCCGCTCGGGCCGACGCTGCGGGCATAGAACCACTCCTCGTTCGGCTCGTGGCCCGGCCGCGAAGCCTCGGGCAACGCGACCGCGGCGAGGATCGCGTCGCGACTGCTCGCGAGCTCGGGGTGCTGCTCTGCGATCTGCCGCCAGCGCGGCTGCGTGAGCAGAACGCGGCGGCCGTCCGGATCCGTCGTCTCCCACATCGCTCCATCGTGAGCGCGCGAGGGCGGTGCGACAATCCGCTCTTCGGGACAAGCTCGTGAGCCCCGAGCTGCCCGTCGAGTGGCGGCTGGCGCTTCTGATCGAAGGCGGCGGCAACTGGATCGCGCTCACCCGTAAGCATTCGCCGGCTAGGAGGCGACAATGAGCTAGATGGCCGCGCGAACCGACGCCCGCTTCTCGCCCTCCGCGCTCGCGAACTACCTCGCGTGCCCGCACCTGACGACACTTGACCTCGCGGTTCGCCGCGGTGAGCTCGAGCGACCGTTCCGCGTCAACCGGCACGCCGAGCTGATCCGGGAGAAGGGACAGGAGCACGAGGACGCGTATCTCGCCGCGCTGGGCGACGACGTCGTGCGGATCGAAAAGCCGTGGGAGATCGGCTGGGAGGTCGCTGCGGAAGCGACCGCACAGGCGATGCGCGACAGCGCCCCCGTGATCTACCAGGCAACATTCGTCGACGGCTCCTGGCGCGGGCTCTCCGACTTCGTCGAGCGGCAGCCGAACGGCGGCTACGAGGCCGTCGACACGAAGCTCGCGCGGCACGCGCGGCCGCCACACGTCCTCCAACTCTGCTTCTACACCGAGCAGATCGCGCGGATCCAGGGTCGGATGCCCGATGCGATGCACGTCGTCAATGGGCTCGGGGAGCGCGAGGCCTATCGGCCGGACGACTACCAGGCCTACTACCGCCGCGTTCGGCAGCGCTTTCTCGACGCCGTCGCGAGCGGGGCGCAGACGTATCCGTACCCGGTCGAGCACTGCGGGCTCTGCGACTTCCTCTCCATCTGCCAGAAGCGCTGGAACGACGACGACCATCTGACGCTCGTTGCCGGAATCTCGCGGTCGCAGGTCGACCGGCTGACCGCGCACGGGATCACGACGCTCGCGGCGCTCGGCAGCATCGTCGCCGGGACGAAGGTGCCGAAGCTCCGCGCGGAGACGCTCGAGACGGTGCGGCATCAGGCGGAGCTCCAGCTCGAGTACCGCAAGACCGAGAAGCACCGAGTCGACCTGCTGCCCCTCGAGCCAGACCGAGGGTTCTCGCTACTGCCCGAGCCGAACCCCGGCGACGTCTGGCTCGACCTCGAGGGGCACCCGTGGTTCGAGCCGGCGCGCGGGCTCGAGTACCTGCTCGGGTGGGTCTTCCTCGACGAGGACGGACAGGCGCAGTACGACTGCATCTGGGCTCCCGATCGCGACGCGGAGAAGGCGGGGTTCGAGCGATTGATGGATGTGATCGTCGAGCGGCGCCGGCGTTTTCCCGGCATGCACGTCTACCACTACGCGCCCTACGAGCGCACCGCGCTCAGGCGGCTGATGGGCGAGCACGGGACGCGCGAGGACGAGCTCGACGATCTCCTGCGCGGCGAGGTGCTCGTCGACCTCTTCCGCGTCACTAAGCAGGCGCTCCGCGCATCGCTGCCGGGTTACTCGATCAAGAATGTCGAGGAGCTCTACGACTTCAAGCGGACGGCCGACGTCTCCGGAGGGAGCGAGTCCGTCGTCGCGTTCGAGGAGTGGCTCGAGATCGGGGAGGACTCGCTGCTCGAGGGAATTCGCGCGTACAACGCAGAGGACTGCTTTTCGCTCTACGAGCTCCACGGCTGGCTGCTCGCACAGCGACCGGAGGGGCTCGATTGGCGCACGCCGCCCGAAGGTCGCGACCCGCCGAGCGAGGAAGTCGTCGCTCATCTCGCCGAGCTCGAGGCGATCCGCGCGTCGCTTCTCGAGGGCGCGGAAGAGGGCGGCTCAGACTGGCTCCTTGCGCACCTGCTCGCCTACCACCGGCGCGAGCAGCGCCCGCAGTGGTGGGAGTACTTCCACCACAAGGGGCTCGATGAGGACGAGCTGTTCGAGGACGGCGACACGATCGGCGGGCTTGAGCTCGTGGGCGAGCCAGTGCCTGCGAAGCGCTCGCTCCTCTATACGTTCACGTTCCCGCCGCAGGAGCACAAGATCGGCGGGCAGGCGGTTGATCCTGCGACCGAGCAGGAGTACGCGGTCAAGGTCGACGACGAGCACGGGACGGTGACCGTCAAGCGGGGGCTTGCCAAGCGCGATGAGCCGTTGCCGAAGGCGCTCATACCGCCGCAGCCGCTGCGCACGCCGAAGCAACGCGCCGCGGTGCTTCGGTTCGCGAAGGAGCAGTCCCGCTACTCGGCGCTTGTGCAAATCCTCGAGCGCCATCCGCCGACCGCGCGGCTCGACGGCTCGCTCGAGGACTCGGCGCTCAGCCTCGACCGCAGCTATCTCTTCGTCCAAGGCCCGCCCGGCTCGGGCAAGACATGGAACGGCGCGCGGATGGCGATCGCGTTGATGCAAGCCGGCCGGCGCGTCGGCATCACCGCGCTCAGTCACAAGGCCATCCACAAGTTTCTCGAGGACGTCG
>JACCTU010000090.1 GCA_013812235.1 Actinomycetota bacterium
TGCGAGGTGATCAAGCTCGCGCCGATCGACGCGCCGGGGCGAATCGCCGACGAGCACTTTGACGTGACGGCGCCCGAGCACGTCGACGAGATCGTGACCGAGGAGGGCGCCTACTCGAGCGACGACGTGCGAACGCTCATCGACCGCATCCCGTTTCTTCGCGAGGGGTACGGGATCCTCAGATCGGCCTAGAGGCCGCGCTGCTCGTCTGAGAGCGTGCGGTACTCGGTCGCCATCAGCTTGTCCTTGGTCCGCCCGGCGGCCTCCTTCATGGCGATCAGATGGTCGAGGGATGCGATGACCACCGTGCGTTCCTCGATCGACACGGCCTTACCCTCGTCGCGAAGCCGGTCGTACGGCGGCGCTCCCACCGGATAGGCGAGCACGTCGAGCTTGCCGAGGCGCGTGTCGAACGTGAAGTTGCCGCCGGCCTCGAGCGTCTTGGCGTCGAGCTGGAAGGAGAGGCCGGAGGGCGCACCGCGGAGCGTCGCTCCGAGCTCGCGGAGGAGGGCAGCCAGCCGTTCGAGGTTCTCGCGGTCGCGGGCGTACGCGACGTCGACGTCGAACGTGGGATAGACGGAGCCGTGTGCACCACCGGCCAGTCCGCCGATCAGGACGAAGTCGACGCCCGCGTCCACGAGCGCGAGTAGCAGCGGAACCGGGTCGAAGTCGGGCTCAGCCACTGACGGTGCGCTGGAAGCTGCGAACCTGGTTGGCCCACGCGGCCTGACGGCGAATCCGCTCAGCCGGTTTAAGGCGGAGGTTCTCGCGGAGGAGCGTTCGGTCGTGGCCGTAGTCGATCGCGTGTGCCTCGAGCACGAGCTCTTCGCCCATCAAGTCGAGCAGCTGCGCGAGCATCGCCACCGACGGCGAGACGAGACCGCGCTCGATCCGCGAGATCGCCGCTTGGCTCGTGCGTGCCCGCATTGCGAGTTGCTGCTGGGTCAGGCCGTGCCGTTCGCGTGCCTCACGAAGGAGTTGTCCGGCAGTCGTCTCCACCTGTTCAGCATATCTTTTCTGACGTACGGCGCCAGAACAATCCTTGCGATCGGCGAACTGGCGGGCGACTCCACCGCCAGCGCGGCGCGAAAGCTGAGCGCGGGAACTCAAGGGTCTGCGCGACGCCGGCGCTGCTCGGTGCTGGACTCTCACGGAGAGACATCGCCGGCGCGAGCGCGTGATCGATGACGCGACTGAGAACGTCATCGTCGGACCGCGGGAGTTTGAGCAAACCAACGTGCGGCTGACGTTTGGACACGCGCGTTCGCGGCAATTGAACTGCTCGAGCCGGGTCGAGACGACCGGCACGACAACGAATCGAGGGGGGTCTACATGACGGAAGTTGCCGACAAACGGCAGCCTGACGAGGGCGTGCGCGAGCGCGCCACGGGGGCGGTCGAGGACGCAACCTCGGCCGCGCAGGACAAGGCCATGGAGCTGCGGTCGAAAGGCGCGAGCCAGCTTCGCGAACAGCTGGACACGCGGACGACCGATGTCGGACGCCAAGCGAGAAGCGTCGCTCAGGCGCTTCGCCAGAGCGGTCAGAACCTCCGCGGCGAGGGGAACGCGCAGGCCGCGAGCGTCACCGACAACGCGGCCCAGCGTGCGGAGCAGCTGGGTGAGTACCTCGAGCGCGTCGAGGGCGACCAGCTGCTGCGTGACGCGGAGCGCTTCGCGCGTCAGCGGCCGTGG
Source organism: Actinomycetota bacterium (assembly GCA_013812235.1). GTDB lineage: Bacteria > Actinomycetota > Thermoleophilia > Gaiellales > Gaiellaceae > JACCTU01. The sequence goes on from JACCTU010000090.1 coordinate 1,693, forward strand.
CTGCTCGCGGGTGTGGGGCTGTTCGCCGGCCTCATTGCCTCGCGGATGATGAAGGCATCGTCGGAGCAGCGCTATCAGGCGTCGAGCTCCGACGGTGCGTACACGCGCTCGTCCACGCACGAGCCCGGCGCGCAGGCCGGCGCCGGACGGAGTGCCTGATGGGGAGCCGTACCGAGAGCACGAGCGGGCGCCGCGACGAGCCGCTCGGTGAGGTCGCCCGCGACCTGACCAGAGACGTCTCGCTACTGGTGCGGCAGGAGGTTCAGCTCGCGAAGGCCGAGATGGCAGAGAAGGGCCGGATCGCCGCACCGGGGGTCGGAATGATCGGCGGCGCAACCGTCGCAGCGCTCCTCGCGGGCGGTGCACTGACCGCCGCGGCGATTCTCGCGCTCGCGATCTTCCTGCCCGAGTGGCTGGCGGCGCTGATCGTCGGCGCCGTGCTCGCGGTCGCCGCGTACGTGCTCGTCCAGCAAGGCAAGGAGCGCGTGGCAGAGGCCGGCGCGCCCGTTCCCGAACAGACCATCGAGACCGTGAAGGAGGACGTCGAATGGGCCAAGACCCGAGCCAGCTCCGCGAGGAACTAGAGGAGACGCGCGCGCGCGTCGGCGAAGAGGTCGACGCGATCAGCTACAAGACCGACGTCGGCGCTCGCGTGGGCGACTACGTGAGCGAGAAGAAGGACGCGGTGGCGTCGAAGCTAAGCGGCGCGAAGGACGTTGCAGCGAAGCCGATCCCGAACCGGGCGCAGATCCGGCAGGCGCGTCATACCGCCGAGCGGAATCCGTTGGGGCTCGCGGTCGGCGCAGCCGGTGTGGGGTTCGCCCTTGGGCTCCTGCTCCCGGGCACGCGGATGGAGAGCGAGAAGCTCGGTCCTGCGGGCGACAAGGTCGGCGAGGTCGCTCGTGAGGGCTGGGAGCACGGCAAGCAGGTCGCGCAGGAGACGGCGCAGGGTGCGATGGAGGCGGCGAAGGAGAGCACGAGCCGCCACGGCGACGAGCTGTCGTCGTCGCTCCAGGAGCAGCTGCCCGCGGGGCAAGAGCAGCCCAAGCAGGGGAGCGAGCCGAAGAGCGGGTCGGCACAGACGCCCGAGAAGCGGTCGTCCGGCTCATAAGCGGGGAAGGGGGACGT
>JACCTU010000106.1 GCA_013812235.1 Actinomycetota bacterium
GGTGACCGACGGCCTGCTCGACAAGTGCAAGCCGATCGCGGGAACACCCGACGGCTGCATCGCGGCGATCGAGGAGTACCGCGACGCCGGCTGCACGCACGTGATGCTCGAGCTCTGGGGCGACAAGCGCCACGACCAGATCCGCATGTTCGGCGAGAAAGTGCTGCCCAGCTTCCGATGATCGACGAGCGGCGACTCGTGGATCTGGCGTTGCGGCTCGTCTCGACCCCGTCGTTCACGGGCTCGGAGGAGGCGTGCGCACGGGTGGTGGTGTCCGAGCTCGAGGGCCTGGGCTTGGAGGTGATGTGGCAGCAGGTCGAGGACGGGCGGGCCAACGTCGTCGGCACCTTGGCGGGTGGGGGTGGGGGCCCGACGCTGATGTTCAACGGGCACACGGACACCTCGTACTCGGGCGAGGAGCCGTGGCTGCGCGACATTCCCGGTTTCCGGCCCGAAGGGTTCGAGCGCGACGGCCGGATCTACGGTCTCGGGATCTCGAACATGAAGGGCGCGCTCGCCTGCTACGTCGAGGCGGTCCGGTCGTTGATCGACGGGGGCGTGCGGCTGCGCGGCGACGTGATGATCGCCGCCGTCTGCGGCGAGATCGAGAAGACGCAGCAGGGCGACGCGCAGGGGGCGGAGTACCGCGGCTACGCGGCCGGCTCGCGCTACCTCGTCGGGCACGGCGGCGCCGCAGACGTCTGCATCCTCGGTGAGCCCACGGAGAACAAGCTCGTGCTCGCCCACTACGGGACGATCTGGGCGCGGCTCCGCGTCCACGGCCCGTTCATTCACACCGCGTTCTCGACGGGCCGGCTCGAGGAGAACTCGATCGTGCGAATGCGCGCCGTTTTCGACCGGGTTCTCGAGTGGCTCCCCGAATGGGAGCAGGAGATGTCGTACGGCGAGGTTCGCGGGGTCGCGAACGTCGGAGCGATCCAGGGCGGTTTTGGCTGGCGCGCGTCGCGGACGCCCCACTCGACCGACCTGTTCCTCGACCTGCGCGTGCCGCCCGACGTGCCGATGGCGGAGGCACGGCGAAAAGCGCTCGCGTTCCTCCGCGGTCTCGACGGCGTCGAAGCGGAGGTCTACGTGACCGCGCCGGGAGCGGAGATCGACGAAGCGAGCCCCGTGGTCGGCGCAGTCGCCGAGGCGCACGAGGAGGTCTTCGGGTCGGCGCCGGAGCGGGACGTCACTCGGTGGTTCTCGGACGCGTCGGTGCTGTCGCGCTACGGGATCGCCACGCTCAATTACGGCACATCGTCGGGCCTTCCTGACGCCGAGCTGGGCGAGAATCTCGAGATCGACGGGCTCGTGAAGACTGCTGAGGTCTACGCTCGCGCAGCGCAGAAGGTCTGCGGATGAAGCTGGTCACCTACGACGCCGGCAAAATCGGCCGGATCGACGACGACGAGATCGTTCGACTCGACGTCCCCGACATGCGGACGTACTTCGAGCGGGGCGGAGCCGACGATCACGGCGAGCGGACGCCACTCGCGGAAGCCGACCTCGACGCGCCGATCGTCCCGAAGAAGTTCTTGCACACCGCCGGCAACTTCCGCGAGCACGAGGAGGAGTCGAAGCGCGTCGACTGGTCGCACGCGATCGCGCCCTGGATCGTCTTCTTCCAGAACGTCGACGCGATCGTCGGGCCCGACGACGCCGTCGTCTACCCGGAGCACCTGACGGAGGAGCTCGATTACGAGCTCGAGCTCGCCGTGGTGATCGGCAAGCCCGGCAAGTGGTTCGGTCCCGAGCAGGCAATGGACTACGTGGCCGGCTACGTCATCTTCAACGACATCACTGCCCGCGACATCCAGCGGCGCGAGATGCAGTCGGGCGTCTTCTCGTTCTGCAAGGCGATCGACACGTTTTGCCCGCTCGGCCCGTGGATCGTGACGCCCGACGAGATTCCTGACCCGCACGACCTCGCGATGGAGCTACGTGTCAACGGAGACGTCCGGCAGACGTCGCACTCCGGCCGGATGTCCGTGACGATCCCGGAGATCCTGTCTCACTATTCGCCGCTCGGCTACAGCGCGGGCGACGTGGTGTCGACAGGAACGGTCAGCGGCGTCGCGGGCTTCAGCGAGGACGCCGCGTCGCTCTACCTGAAGCCCGGCGACGTGATCGAGGCCGAGATCGAGCGGATCGGCGTACTGCGGAATCCCGTCGTCTCGTGGGAGGAGGCGCACGGCGAGCCGGCGCCCGAGCGCGTGCGCTGGTGAGTTGGGCCCGCGACTACGCCAAGCTCGACCGCGTGCGCAGCCTGATGGCGGAGGAGGACGTCGACGCGCTCGTCGTCCGGGCACCCGACAACGTCCTCTACCTGAGCAACTTCTGGGGGATGAAGGGGTACGACGCGGTCGTCTTCCCACGGGAGGGCGAGCCGACGCTGATCTGTCTCGAGGCGTCCGCCGAGGACGCCGCACGCACGGCCTGGACCGGCGACGTCCGTTTCTTTCGCGGCTACGACGAGCGCGACCCACGCCCCCCGCAGTCGCGGGCGTTGGAGGCAGCGGTTGAGGCCTCGAAGGCCTACGAGCGCGTCGGTCTCGAGCTGTCGCTCGGGACGCAGGCCTCGGACCGCATGGTCGGCGAGCCGACGACGTACACCAAGTCGTGGTTCGACGCCTGGCCGGGCGCCGCCGACGGCGCGCCGCTCCTCGCACGGGCGCGCGCGATCAAGACGCCGCAGGAACTCGAGCGCATGAGGCTCGCGAACGAGATCGCCGCAGCGGCGATGGAGCACGTCAGGGCAGAGCTGCGCCCCGGGATGAAGGAGAGCGAGGCGGGAGCGCTGTGGAACGGTTTCGTTCACGGCCGGGGAACCGGGTGGGAGGGGAAGGTCGAGCTCGCGCATGGTTTCTCCCTCGTCTGGTCGGGCGCAGGGATCCGGACGTTCACGGCGACCGGCGACCGGCCGGTGCAGGCGGAGGAGCCGACGCTGTTCGAGATCTGGGTGTGCGCCGACGGCTACTGGTGCGACCACACGAAGAACCTCTGCCCGGGCGAGCTGACCGACGAGTACGAGCGGCTCTTGGAGGGCCTGCTCCAGGTCTACGCGGCGGCCGTCGACCATTGCCGGCCCGGCGCGAGCCTGGCCGAGCTCGACACCCTGATCCGCGACGGGATCGCCGAAG
>JACCTU010000119.1 GCA_013812235.1 Actinomycetota bacterium
CGCGATCGGTTGAGCTCTCGCGGCAGCGCCCCTGCTCGCCATCGGATCTCGGGTCCAGACGCACCGTTAGGAACCTGTAAGGCGAACCGAACGCACCGCAAGACGCGCCCCTCGGCGGGATCAGATAAGTGACATCGAATACAAGAGGAGGGGTTTGGACCTATGAAGCGATTGATGATTGCAGCGCTCGTCGTGCTGACGGTCCCGCTGGCGGGTCTCGCAGCGGTCGCCGAGGGGCACGCGAGGCCGGCCGCCACTGCGGCGCCGGCGAAGCTGACGATTTGCCACAAGACCGCGTCGGAGAGCAATCCGTGGCGGCGGATCAGCGTCTCCGGCCGAGCGATCGCGAATCCGAAGTCGAGCTCTGGTCGCCTGCTGCGCGGCCACATGGGCCATACGGGCGATGCGATCGTCGTCGGCACGGGCGCGTGCCCGTCCGCATCCGCAACTCCGGCACCGTCCAGCACGCAACCGACGAAACTCACGATCTGCCACAAGACGGGGTCGAGCACGAACCCATACCGGCGGATCACCGTATCCAGTCGTGCTGTCGTCAACCCGAACTCGAGCTCCGGGAAAGTCCTTCGCGGCCACATGGGCCACGTGGGCGATCTGCTCCTCCCGGGCGCGGCCGCTTGTCCCTCCGGCTCTTCCGGTGGCCCGAACAAGGGTGTGGCGCTTACGGCGAACCTCCAGCCGGTAAGCGGAGCGACCGGTTCGGGAAGTGCGGCGATCACGATCCGGCTCGGCCAGGAGGAGCTCTGCTACACCCTGACGGTCAGCGGCCTGACGAACGTGACCGCTGCCCACATCCACCGCGTCTCGACCGGCGCGGTCGTCGTCCCGCTGACCGCGCCGGCGAGCGGGTCGGCGAGCGGCTGCCTGCACGTCGACAAGGCGCTCCTGCAGGAGATCCTGTCCAACCCGGACGCCTTCTACGTCAACGTCCACACCGTGACGTACCCGAACGGTCAGATCCGCGGCAACTTGACGAAGTAACGAGCACCACCGCGATCTGAGGCACGGGGCCGGCGACGCCGGCTCCGTGCCGAAGCGCGTTAAAGACGGTTGTTCCGGCCGCCCTTCACGAGCGTGCGCCCGAGGATTACCTGTTAAACGGCCGTCTGCCCCAAGCACTAACGTCTGGACAAAGCTGCTCGAGAAGTGGAGCTGCGAGGAGGTTCGTCCATCCGCCTGCGCGACGGTCGCGGCCACACGACGGGGGTATGCCGTGGGGTCACGGCTGGAAGAGCATGGGTGATCCCGCGGGGCTTCTTCTGTTGGTCACCGGCCGGCTACGCGTCGGCGTACGGGCTGACGCTCATGTACTTGAACCCGGTGTCGACGGCCAGCGTCACGACCACCGCGTCCGGCCCGAGACGCTCGGAGAGACGATGAGCGCCGACCACGTTCGCGCCCGTGGAGATGCCGGCAAAAACTCCGTCTTCGAGCGCTAGTCGCCGCGTCATCTCGAGCGCCTCGTCGTCGTCGATCGGCTCGACGTGGTCGACCTTCTCGGAATACCAGTGCGGCATCACGAAGCCCGTCCAGCCCTGGATGAGAAATGTCCCGCGCTCTCCGCCGCGGATCGCAGCCGAGCCCGCCGGTTCATGCGCCTGGATGAACACGCCGTGCGGCTTCAGCGCGTCGGAGACCCCCATCACCGAGCTCGCCGTGCCCATGCCGTGGCAGAACGCCGTCACCCGTCCCTCGCCCTGCTCCCAGATCTCGCGCCCGAGGCGGTCGCGATGATCGGGGATGATGTACGGGTTGTTGAACTGATCGGTCGCGTAGTGGCGGGGGCGCCCATGCCGTACCCGGTCGCGAACACGCTGCTCGACGCGGCCTACCCGAAGGGAGCACTCAACTACTGGAAGTCCAGCTTCATCAAGAGTCTAAACGACGGGCTGATCGACACGGCGGTCGAAGCGTTCGCCTCGACGCCTTCGGCGATGACCGGCATCGCCCTCGAGTACTTCCACGGAGCCGCGACACGCGTCGGCGTCATCGACACTCCTGTCCCTCACCGCGAGGAGGGGTACAGCCTCCTCATGACGTCGGTCTGGACGGAGCCGGAGGCAACAGAAGAGAACATCGCGTGGACGCGGACGTGGTACGACGCGTTCCGGCCGTACCTCGCGGAAAGGCGCTGGCTCAACTACCTCGTCGACGACGACGGCGCCGATGCGATTCGTGCTGCGTATGGTCCGAATTACGACCGGCTCGTCGAGGCGAAGCGCCGCTACGACCCCGCAAACGTCTTCCGGCTCAACCACAACATCGATCCGGCGGCGACCTAACGGTGAACCAGCAGTGCGCTCAGACCGAACGCCGATCGAACTTGTGGCTCGTGATCTATGCGGCCGCCTCGCTGTTCTTGGTGACGACCTCCATCGTCTTCGTGAGCTCTTCGGTCGGATGGAACTCCACGAGCTCCGTACCGGCGAAGAGGGTAGGGGTATGCCCGGGCGGTGCGTAGTACGCATCGCCTGTCTCGTACGTCTCGGAATGGCCGTCCGCGTAGGTGAACATCACCTTCCCTTGGATGACGTATCCCCAGTGCGGGCACTGGCAGCGGTCGTCGGGGAGGCCGACGAAGAGGGGCGCTAGGTCTGCGTCGGCCGTGTACTTCTAGAAACCGACCGAGTAGCCGCCCTCCCAGTGCTCGAACTGTCCCTCGTACCCCTCGACCTCGACTCGCTCGGAGGCGGTCACTTTCGATGCTTTCGGCATGTCGTACTCCTTCCGTTGCGGTCTCGGACGTACGATGTTGTCAGACAGTCGCGGGAGCGGCCGCGGCGACCTGCTCCTCGGTGATCTGTCGCATCAGGCCGGCGACGTTGGTGAGGCACCAGTAGCCGACGAACTTGCCGTCTGCGACGCGGAAGACCTCGCCCGCCTCTGCGGCGACGTGCCGGCCGGTGGGTGGAATCCCTTTGTACTCGCCATCGTGCGTTCCGGTCAGCGTCGAGCGGAGAAAGACGGCGGTGCCCTCCGCGATCAGCTCGTCGAGACTGACGTGCAAATCCGGGAACGCCGTGAAGTACGAGAAGCAGCCGCGGCGAACACCTTCGACGATCCGCTCGTCGGCGAAATAGTCGACGACCGCGTCGAGGTTCCTCCCGTTGATGACCTCTTCGTAGTACTTCCTGACGAGCGCCTTGTTCTGCTCGGACATTCGACACTCCCTTCCGTGGGTTTCCGACAGCTTCTCGGGGCTTGGCCTGGCGCGGTAGGGGGGAACTCCCTATTCGACCCCGAGAGTGCGCACGGCATAGGCGGCGGCCTCGGCGCGGGACTTGAGGCCGAGCTTCCCGTAGATCCGGCTCACGTGATGCTCGGCGGTCTTCGGGCTGATGAACAGCCGGTCGGCGATGTCACGGTTCGAAAGCCCCTCGCCGAGGAGCCGCAGCACCTCGGTCTCTCGGCGGCTGAGCGACCCGAGGCTCCTTGGACCTGTACGCCCTCGAGCGCCGAGTGACCGCATCAGCGCTGCGGCAGCATCTGCTTCGCGTGATGCACCGAGCGCTTCCAGCTCGTTGCGCGCATGCCTTGCCGTTTCGATCGCACCAGGCGGCGACTGGTCTGCGAGAGCGCGTGCGAGCTCGACCCGAGCTTGGGCGGCGAGGAGCCGGAGCCCGAGCCCGGCGAATCCGTTGACCGCCCGCTGAAGGATGTTGACGGCGTCTGCATCGCCGGCAGCCGAGGCGACGCGCCCTCGGGCGAGGGCTGCCGCGGCTTCGACCCGCTCGCGGCCCGAGGGACCGGCGATGGCGGCGAGCATGTCGGCGGCCTCACGTGCTTCCTCTACGCGGTCCTCCGCGAGCCTCGCTTGGACGAGCTGCTCGAGAAGCGGAGCTGCGAGGAGGTTCGTCCATCCGATCTCGTCCAGGCGTCGCACGACGAGGGCCTCCGCTGTTCGCGCATCGCCGCGAGCCACGCGCATCGCAACGGCCACCCGGATCGCGTCGGGGTCGTCCTCGAACCCGGTGAGGAATTGCTCTGCCTCGTCGAAGCGACCCTGGAGAACCCGGATCTCCGCCAAACGTGTGGCCGGGTGCACGCAGCGCGATCGCTGACCGGCTTCGGTCAGTTCGCGGATCGCAACGACGAGCTCCTCCTCGGCGGCGTCGACCCGCCCGTTTGCAGCGAAGACGTCGGCGCAACAGGTGCGGCAAAACGCGAGCAACGTGATGTGGTCGTACCGTCGAACGAACTCCTCCAAGACGCGGCTCCACTGCTGCGGCCGTTCGGCATCCCCAGCCCGTTCGCACGCGAGCATCAGCGTGCAGCAGACGTCGGCGAACGTCTCGTGACTCGTCGGCTCGCCGCTCGTGGCCGCTGCCATCGCCTCGTCAAGATGCTCGAGGCCTTCGTCGACCTCTCCGAGCGAGACCTCGGCGAATCCGAGCTGGGCGAGGGCGCGAAGTTCGAGATCGGTGTCGGCCGCGGTGAGCGCGACCTCGAGCGCCGCGGAGGCGAGGCGCGCCGACTCCTCGCCGTCACGGGTACGCTCGGAACGCGCGAGGTCGAGCCATCCCCGCTCCGCGCCGGGCGCGACGTCCCGGAGCAGCCGCGATGCCCGCGCGAGCCAGCCGCCTGCTGCCGAGTCGTTCCCGAAGGCGAGTGCGTACTCCCGAGACAGCCAGAGAGCAATGCGTGCGGCCCGCGCAAGCTCGCCGTCGCGACGGAACCCGGCATAGGCGCGTTCGCGATAGACCACGGACTCGCGCTCCTCACGGAGCCACCAGAGAGCGCGGCCGAGCCCGTCGAGCGCCTCCGGGGATTCGGCGGCAGTCACGGCACTCGCAAACGCATCGCGTGCGCCCGGCCAGTCGCCGGTCGCCAGCGCCTCATAACCGTTGGCCAGATGGTCGTCCGCCTGCCCGACGGTCGCGCTCACGACCGTGGTTTCAGCTCGGCGAGATGTTCTGGTTGATCCGGAAGAAGTTGTCCGGGTCGTACTTCTTCTTCAAGCCCTGCAGCCGGTCGTACTTCTTCGGCCCGTAGGACTGGCGAACCCGCTCGGCACCCTCGTCACCCAGGAAGTTCATGTACACGCCCTCGTGCCACGGCTCCAGGGCCGACCAGAAGCTCCGCACCCACTCGCGCTCTTCGTCGAAGCCCTCGCTCGTCTCCGTACTCGCACCGATGTTGTACGTGAAGCCTGCAGTGCGGCCGTTGAACGCGGTCTCGTCGTCGCCCACCCGGCCGACCGCTCCGCCCATCTGCCAGATCGGGAACGACGTCAGCGGCGACTTGATCTGCAGGGAGCGCTCGACCGTGATGTCGATGATCTCGTCGCTCAGCTCCGCGACGTCGCAACTCTTGAAGTAATACCAACGGCCCGGCACGAAACTCGGGTCGAACATCGCCTGGTGCGTCAAATAGGGCTTCGGCGTGCAGACGTCTGCGACCGGCGAGCCGAACTCCCTCAGCGGACGGATGAACTTCTCTCCTTCCTCCACGTCGCCGGCCCAACAGCAGATGACCATCACGACCGGCTTTCCGTGCAACTCCTCCGGCACGAACGGCAGCGGCGGCGCTTTGCGGTGGATGACGATCGTCATCAACTCGTCCGGCGCGTCCGCGACCCAGTCGCGATAGAAGCGGAGGACCTCCCCGGACTGCTCCATCGGCCAAAAGATCGGCCCTGCCAGCACCTGCGTCCCCAGCGGCACGCAGCGGAACTCGAATTCGGTGACGATCCCAAAGTTGCCGCCGCCCCCGCGCACGCCCCAGAAGAGATCTGCGTTCTCGTCCGCGCTCGCCTTGACGAACTCTCCGTCGGCCGTCACGAGGTCCACCGAGACGAGCTGGTCGACCGAGAGTCCGTGCTTGCGCATGATCCAGCCGATTCCGCCGCCGAGCGTGAGCCCTGCGACGCCGGTGTGCGTGACGATGCCGGACGGCACCGCGAGCCCGAACGCCTGAGTCTCCCTGTCGAGCTCGCCCAGCAAGACGCCCGCTTGCACGCGCGCCGTGCGCTGCTCGGGGTCGACGCGAACGCCCTTCATCGGCGAGAGGTCGATCATCAACGCGTTGTCCGCGACCGAGAGGCCCGGGAACGAGTGCCCGCCGCTCCGCACCGAAACCGGCAAGCCGCTCGCCCGTCCGAACTTCACCGCGGCAATCACGTCCGAGACGCCCGCGCAGCGAACGATCACGGCCGGATGCCTGTCGAACGAGCCGTTCCAGATCTTGCGATGCACGTCGTACTCCGGATTCCCCGGAAGAACGACGGGCCCGCGGAATGCGGCCTCGTCGAGGGTCGCGTCGGCGACGGCAGTCACGGCCCTAGTGTGGCACTTGGAACAGAGAGAGCCAAGCGCTCGTTCGCGATGATTCAGAGATGCCCCTGCAGAACCGCGTCACGCCGCTCGGCGAGCTCGTCGCAGATCCCGCACGGGGCTTGGTGTACGGAAACCGCGGCTGCCTCCACGACGAGACCGGGCGGATCCGCCGGCGCTACAACGGCATGCGGTGGATCGCCTGCCGACTCGAGTTCCGCAGCTGGCAGCGAAGCCCGCTGCTGCAGCCCGGACGCTTCACGGAGCTCTTCTTCCTCGACGAAGCGACCGCGTTCGCGGCGGGGCATCGCCCCTGCGCGCTCTGCCGCCACGGGGACTACGTCCGCTTCGTGGAGATCTGGGGCGAGCTCCACCCCGGCCAGGTCGGCGCGGACGCGATCGACGCGCAGCTTCACGCCGAGCGCCTCGTACCCGGCACGCGCGCACAGCTCCACCACGAAGCCGAACTCGATCAGCTTCCCAACGGCTCGTTCGTCCTGCAGGCGGGTACGCCCCACCTCGTGCTCGGCTCGCACCTGCTGACCTGGACGGCGGCGGGCTATGCGGCATCTAGGCCGCGACCGAAGCGGCAACAGGTGACGCTGATCACTCCGCCGTCGCTCGTCGCCGTGCTCCGCGCCGGGTGGAAGGAGCCGCTCGTGCCGCTCTTCCACCCGTCTGCGTCCTCGGCCGAAACGTTGGGCGGCGCGCATCGCCGCTAGCGAACCTGCGGTGTATTCCTCGAGCTCTCAACGGCTAGGCGCGGACGGTGGAACGAACGTTCCACGCATCCGCCATTCCGTCTCCAGCGAGGTTGACGGCGACAACGAAGAGGCCCAGAGCGAGCCCGGGGAAGACCGACGTCCACCATGCCAGGGCCAGGTAGGACTGCGCGTCTGCGAGCATCGAGCCCCAGGAGACGACGTCGCGGTCGCCGAGGCCGAGAAACGCAAGGCCGCTCTCGATCAGGACCGCCTGTCCCGCCTGGAAGGAGCTGTTCACGGCCACGACCGGCAGAGTGAGCGGAAGCACGTGGCGTGTGAGCACGCGCGCATGGCCCGCACCGAGAGATCGCGCCGCCTCGACGTACGGCTGCTCGCGGAGCGAGATCGTCTCGCCCCGGACGAGGCGGGCCGTGTGCGGCCAGAACGTCGCGGCGAGAACCGCCCCGACGACCCAAAGGTCGGCACCGAAGAGCGCTGCCACGACCAGGGCGAGCAGAAACCGGGGAACGACGAGGACGAACTCGATCACGCGCAGGAGAATCTCGTCGACAATGCCGCCGAAGTACCCGGCAACAAGGCCGACCGTCGTCCCGATCGCGGCCGCTACGAGCGCGGGTGGGATCGCGATCCGAAGCGCCGTCCACGTGCCGTTCAGGACGCGCGTGAGGATGTCGCGTCCGAGCTCGTCGGTGCCGAATGGGTGCCGAGCGGATGGGCTCTGGAGCGTGTCTTCGCTCGGCAGGAAGGGATCTGCGCCCGCCGTCGCCGTCACCGCGGCCGCGACCGCCACCCCTGCCAGCAGCGCGAGCCCGGCGAGGAGCCGCCGTCGGCGTCGGAACCGGAGCGAGAATGGCCTCATCCGTACCCCGCTCGCGGGTCAAGGATCCGGTAGAGGAGGTCGGCGATCAGGTTCGCGACGAAGACCATGATCGACGAGACGATGAGGAGCCCCGCGAGCATCGGAGTGTCGCGCGCGAGTACGGAGTCGTAGATCAGGCGGCCGAGCCCGGGCCACACGAATACGGTCTCGACGAGTACAGCGCCGGTGAGCACTGCACCGAAGTACCCGGTCAGGATCGTCACCACCGGGCGGAGCGCGTCAGCTCGTTCGAGGGTCCGCCTGACGAAATCGATGAGGGCGTCCGCCGAGCTGAGAACGATGTCCTCCCGCGAGCTCGGCAGATGTCCGGCTGGAAGGGCTATTACTGGCTCGCCGACCGG
>JACCTU010000180.1 GCA_013812235.1 Actinomycetota bacterium
GTGGAGGCGCGGCCGTCGGGAGCGGCATCGCGGTCAAAGCGGCCGCGCTGCTCGCCGCCGGGATCGCCGCGGTCGGCACGACGCACCAGGCAGCCGAGGCGGTCACCGCGCCGCCGACGCTCGAACGAATGCAACCGGTGGCGGTCACGTCGACGTCGACGCCTCGCGCGACTCGGACGTCCCGCGTCGCCCGTTCGGGGGAGGCTTCTGCCCGCACAGCCTGCGTGACAAAGCAGCGGGCAGCACGGATCGCGCTGGCTCTCGTCCAACCCGCAGTTGCCCAGGTCGAGCCCGCCTCCGTGCCCGCCGAGGTCGCTCCGGCCCCTGAGTCGGCCAAGCCGCAACCCGTGGAACTCCCCGCGCTCCCCGCGGTTTCCGCGCTCCCCGCGGTTTCCGCGCTCCCCGCGGTCCCCGCGCTCCCAGCGGTCACCGTCGAGGTCGAGGTACCGAGCGTGCCCCCACTTCCGGTGGAGCTCCCAAAGGTGGACGTTGCGGTCATCACCCCCTAGCCGAGCGCAAGTTTCGGCCTGCGGCGGGATCTCAGAAGGTATGACGCCCCTCCTCGCGGAGCAGCTACGCGCGGACCGGTCCTTCGAGCGGATCTACCGGAAGCACGTCGGCGACGTCTACCGCTACGCGTTTGCAGTCCTTCGGCAGCCCGCGGACGCCGAGGACGTCGCGCAGACGACGTTCCTGAACGCCTATCGCGCGTACCAACGGGGTGAGCGTCCGCGGAACGCGCAGAACTGGCTGATCGCGATCGCCCACAACGTCTGCCGGCAGCACTTCCGACAGGCGCAGCGGCGCCCCAACGAGGTCGAGTTCGACGATCGCGTCGGCGAGATCGTGCCCGAGGAGGCTCGCGGGCCGAGCGCGGAGGACATCCAGCGCGCCCTCGGACACCTCGCGTTCAACCAGCGCGCGGCCCTGGTGATGCGCGAGCTCGAGGGCCGCTCGTACGCGGAGATCGCCGAGATCCTGAAGACGTCCGTCAGCGCGGTCGAGACCCTGCTTTTCCGCGCCCGGCGGGCGCTTCGGGAGCAGCTCGAGGGAGCGCTGACGTGCGAGGAGGCCGAGCGCGCAATCTCCAGCCAGACGGACGGCAGGCTCTCACGGCCCGAGCGCTCGGCGCTGCGCGCACACCTGCGGCAGTGCAAGGAGTGCGAACGCCTCGCGCGGAGCCAGCGTGCGCACAAGAAAGCCTTCAAGGCACTTGCGCTCGTGCCGATCCCCACCTCGCTCACGTCGCTCTTCGGGGGTGGTGGCGGTGTCGTGGTCGGGGGCGGGGTCGCCCTGAAGGCTGCCGCGTTCGTCACTGCCGGCGTCGTCGCTACCGGGGTCGGGTACGAGGGCGCGAGAGAGCTCACCCGGCCTTCTCGGCAAGGCGACACCGTCATTCCCGTGACGACGGTCGCCGCGCAGCCCGACGCGCCCATCGTCGCGGCCGTGCTTCCGTCCGCCGCCGTGAGACCTCGCGCCGCGACGGTGAAAGCGAAGAAGACGCGCGAGGCCAGAGGTCGTGCCACCGCTCCGGGACAGGCCAGGAAGCGGGCCACTCCCGCCCGGCACGCCAAGGCGACTCCCTCGGGGCAGGTGAAGAAGGCCGAGCACCGCACGCTGAAGGAGAAGCCCGTTCCCACCCGGGCAGGCGAAGCAGGCTAAGCCCAAGCAGCAGAAGGGTCGCGGCAGGACGATCGAGCCGCCGATCCGCCTTCCCTAGGATCGCGCAAGGTTCAGCAGGGCGGCATCTTGCTGGGTGGTGGACGTGCCCTCGTCCACGCCCGGGGCCATGCCGCCCGCTTAGGCCCCGGGCACCCTTCGAGCGAAGCGCCCCTCCCAAGGGCGTTTCGCGTTCCGGGCGGCGAGGGTAGGCTCGCTCGGATGAGCATCGTCAACAGACGGAACGCCATGCTCGGCTGGCTGACCTGGCAGGCCGGGAAGCGGATCGCGGCGCGCAAGGCGCGCTCGGCAATCCCGAGCGTCGAGGAGGGCAAGCCGAACAAGGGGCTGATCCTGTCGCTGCTCGCAGCTGCAGGCGCGGTCCTCTTCTTGTGGCGGCGCAAGGGCGGCGACGGGGGCTCGCAGGACGCCGAGTAGAGTTTCCGCCGTGCCCGAGGGCCCGGCGGAGATCCCGGACGACTTCGTCAACCCCGCCGTTGCGGGGCTGACGCCGTACGAGCCGGGCAAGCCGGTCGACGAGGTCCAGCGTGAGCTTGGCCTGGACCGCGTCGTGAAGCTCGCCTCGAACGAGGGGCCGTTCCCGCCGTTCCCGGCCGCGCTTGAGGCGATGAAGCGCGCGGCCCGCGAGCTCAACCGCTACCCGGACGGCGGCGCGTACCGGTTGCGCGCCGCGCTTGCGGAGCGCAACGACGTCGCCTTCGAGGAAGTTGCGGTCGGCGCCGGCGCGGACGGACTGATCGACTGCGTCTCCCAGGCGTTTCTCGACTCGGGCGACGAGGTCGTCTGCGGTTGGCCCTCGTTCCCGAGCTACGTGATCGACGCGCAGAAGCTCGGTGCGGCGCCGGTGCGCGTGCCGCTCGCGGACGGCCGCTACGACCTCGACGCGATGCTCGCGGCGATCACGCCGCGCACGAAGGTGGTGTACGTCTGCCATCCGAACAACCCGACCGGCACGACGAACACGCGCGCCGAGCTGGACGCGTACTTCGACCGCGTCCCCGAGCACGTGCTGACCGTCCTCGACCAGGCGTACTTCGAGTACATCGACGACCCCGACTATCCGGACGGGATCGTGGAGTACTTCCGGCAGGGCCAACGCGTACTCGTCGTGCGGACGTTCTCCAAGATCTACGGGCTCGCCGGGCTGCGCGTCGGCTGGGGCGTGGGAAGCCGCTCGGTTGTCTCGGCGATCGCGAAGGTGCGCCGGGCGTTCGACCTGAACGCGCAGGCGCAGGTCGCGGCGGTCGCAAGCCTCGACGACGCCGCCGAGCTCGAGAGGCGTCGCGGCGTCAACGCGCAGGAGCGGCCGCGCGTCGTCGAGATCCTCGAGCGCCACGGCTTCGCCTGCCTCCCTGCGGTCGCGAACTTCGTCTTCGCCGAGAGCGGGGAGGAGGATGCGCGTCCGCTGTTCGAGGCGCTGCTGCGCGCAGGCGTGATCGTGCGTCTCCTCGAGGGCTTCGGGGCTCCGAGCGCGATCCGCGTTACGGTCGGGTCCCCAGAGGACAACGCTGCACTGGACGAGGCGCTCGGCCGCGCGCGCACGATCGCCAAGGCGTAAGGAGGGTTTGCTGATCAAGCCCTCCCCTGCCCCTTGCCGGGGGTGGACTCCCGTTGACGCCTGTTAGCGTGAGTTCGTGGCCGGCCGCCAGCTCGACCTGATCCGACGTGTGCGCGACTTTCGGCTGCTCTTCCTCGCGGCAGTCGGCTCGGGACTCGGCACGCGGCTCGCGGTGATGGCGCTGATGGTCGACGTCTGGGACCGCACGCACTCCGGCAAGTGGGTCGCGGCGCTCCTCGTCGCGGACTTCGTCCCGATCATCGTGATCGGGCTGCTGCTCGGGTCCGTGGTCGACCGTTTCTCGCGCCGCAAGCTGATGATTGCGTCCGACCTGCTCCGTTGCGCCGTGTTCGTCGCGCTGCCGTTCACGACCGGCCCCGTGCAGGTCATCGCGCTCGCCGGCGTCGCTGGGTTCGCCACCGGGTTCTTCCGCCCCGCGCTCTACGCGGGGCTACCGAATCTCGTCGACGACGAGGAGCTCGCGAACGCGAACGGCATCTTCCAGGCGGCAGAGAACCTCACCTGGATGCTGGGCCCACTCCTCGGCGGCGTCCTGCTCTCGTTCTCCACACCCGACGTCGCATACTGGTTCAACGCGGTGACCTTTCTCGGCTCCGCGTTGGTGATCGTCCGGATCGCGGAGCACAAGCTCCAGACGGAGCAGGCGTTGAGTGAGGGTCACTGGCGCGACCTCGCCGAGGGCTTCAAGCTCGCGGCGCGATCGCGAGCCCTGCTCACGGTGCTCGTCGGGTGGAGTCTCGCGATGCTCGCTGTGGGCAACTCCGACGTCGCAGAGGTCGAGCTCGCGAAGGTCGCCTTCGACTCGGGCAACTTCGGCTTCGGCCTGCTGATGGCCGCGTCGGGACTCGGGCTGATCCTCGGCAGCCTCGGTGCGGCCTGGGCGATCGCGCGCTGGGGGACGGCTGCGGCATACGGAGGCTCGATCGGGTTGATGTCGATCGGGCTCGGCGCGACCGCGCTCGTGCCGACGGTGTGGGCCGCCACGATCTTCGTCGTCACGCTCGGGGTCGGCAACGGGATCGCCGTCGTCGGGAACAGCCTGCTCGTCCAGCGAGGCACACCCGACCACCTGCGCGGACGCGCGTTCACGGTCGTGATGAGCCTCAACTACAGCGTGCTCTTTATCGGCATGCTCGCTGGCGGATTCCTCTCCGACGCGTACGGCGCGCGCTGGACCTGGGGCGTCGCGGCGATCGTGTCGGCGGTCGCCGCGGTCTCCGCGTACACGCTCGCGCGCGGGATCCCGGCGCAGCCCGACCGGGTCGAGCCAGAGCCGCTCCCGATCGGCTCGGCAGCAACGCACGACCCCGCCGGGCTCGGCGTCGCGCACGAGTAACCTTCGCGACGGTGGCGCGGCGGCGGGAGTGGACGCGCGAGACCCTCGCCGCGGGCGTCCGCGCCGGCGACACGCGTGCGCTGGCGCGCGCGATCACCCTCGTGGAAAACTCCGAGCCGCTCGCCTACGAAGTCGTCCGCGATCTCTATCCGGAGACGGGGCGGGCGTACACGATCGGCGTGACCGGGCCACCAGGGGTCGGAAAGTCGACGCTGATCGGCGCGCTCGTCCGACACGTCCGGCAGCAGGAGCTGTCCGTCGGGGTGATCTCGGTCGATCCGTCGAGCCCGTTCACGCACGGCGCGCTGCTCGGCGATCGAATCCGGCTTGCCGACCACTTCCTCGACCCGGGCGTCTTCATCCGGTCGATGGGGACCCGCGGCCACCTCGGCGGGCTCGCAGAGTCCACGCTGCAGGCGATGCTCGTGCTCGACGCGGCTGGGAAGGACGTGATCTTCCTGGAGACCGTGGGCGCAGGACAGAGCGAGGTCGAGGTGATCGGCGTCGCGGACACCGTTTTGCTGGTGCTGATGCCGGGTTCCGGCGACTCGGTGCAGGCGCTGAAGGCGGGGATCATGGAGATTCCCGACGTGATCGCGGTCAACAAGTCGGACCATCCCGCGGCGAAGACGATGCTGAACGAGGTGCGGTCGATCCTCGCGCTCGATCTCGAGAGAGCGTGGAAGCCGCCGATCGTGCTGACGGAAGCGACGCGCTCGGAGAACGTCGAGCAGGTCTGGGAGGAGGTCGAGCGTCACCGGTCGTTCCTGGAGGAGCACGGCGGCCTCGAGGAGCGGCGCCGGCGGAACCTCGCTGGCGAGGTGTTCGCGGTCGCCTCAGCCCGGGCAAAGACCCACCTCGAGCATGCCGTCCGCGACGACCCCGAGCTCCGACGGCTGCTCGACGAGGTCCAGCGCCGAGAGCTCGACCCACTGACCGCGGTTCGCGAGATCATGGAGAAGGTGTTCAAGGTTGAAGACGGGAACAGCCCCGACACTCGCTGACATCCGGGCCGCGCGCGAGCGGATCCGGGGTGCCGCGCGCGAGACGCCGGTCTACGTCTCCGAATCGTTCGAGCGCATGACCGGGCGCGAGGTGTGGCTGAAGGCCGAGAACCTCCAGCGCACGGGCTCGTTCAAGATCCGCGGCGCGGTCAACTGCGTCGCGACGCTCTCGGACAAAGAGCGGGCGGCGGGCGTCGTCGCCGCGAGCGCGGGGAACCACGCGCAAGCTGTTGCGTGGGCCGCGCGCAAGGCCGGGATCGACGCGACGATCTTCATGCCGCAGGACACGCCGGTCGCGAAGGTCGAAGCGACGCAGAACTACGGCGCCAGGATCGAGCTCGGCGGCGAGATGTTCGACGACGCACACGTAAACGCGCGCTCGTACGCCGAGACGAGCGGCGCCACGTTCGTGCACCCCTTCGAGGACAAGCGGGTGATCGCGGGCCAGGGAACGATCGGCCTCGAGCTCGTCGAGCAGCTGCCGGATGTGGGCACGGTCGTCGTTCCGATCGGCGGCGGCGGGCTCGCGGCGGGCATCGCGATCGCCGCGAAGGAGCTGAAGCCGGGGCTGCGCATCGTCGGCGTGCAGGCGGCGGCGTGCGCGCCGTTCGCTGGCGGGCAGTCGCACGGCTTCACGATCGCCGAGGGGATCGCGGTCAAGCACCCCGGCGAGCTGACGACGTCGATCGTGCATGACCTGCTCGACGACGTCGTGACCGTGACGGACGAGGAGATCAGCAAGGCGATCGTGCTCTCCCTCGAGCGCGCGAAGTTGCTGGTCGAGGGTGCGGGGGCGGCGTCGCTGGCGGCCCTCCTCGCGGGGCGGGTCGGCGGGGAGGGGCCCGTCGCGGTGCTCCTGTCGGGCGGGAACATCGACCCGTCGCTCCTGATCACCGTGATGCGGCATGGCCTCACGCTCGCGGGCCGCTACCTCGTCGCGCGCACACGCATCCCCGACCGGCCGGGCGAGCTCGTCAAGCTGCTCTCGCTGATCGCGAAGGAGCGCGTGAACCTCGTCTCCGTCGAACACCACCGGGAGGGGATCCAGCTCTCTGTTACCGAGACCGAGGTCGAGCTCACGCTCTCCACGCGCGACGAGGCGCACGCGCTCGGGGTCCTCGAGGCGATGCAGCGCTGGGGTTACCCGGTCGAGCGCCTGCGTTAGCCGCCGGCGAGCGCAGCCCTGCGGAGCAACGAGGCGAAGGTGCCGCGGCGGCTCTCGGGCTGCAAAGCAGGCCTTGACGGCGCATAGCTGATCGTCGCGACGTACCTGATCGACGCGTTGCGGAGCAGCTGGGCGTGACGCTCCCGAGCAAGGTCCTGATGAGACAGGTTGTTGCGCATGTCTACAAGACGCTGACGCGCCCTGCATTCTTCCCGCCGCTAGCCGAGGCGCAGCACCAGCAATGCGAGCGCAAGTGCAACGATCGCCCACGCGAGCGCGTGAAGGGCCGCCTCGGGAGCGCGGAGCAAGCTCTCCCGGGTAATTGACTCCTCGCGGCCGTCCGTGAACGAGATCACGCCCGAGACACGATCAGTCCGGCGCCGGATCATCCGCACCCGCGTCGAGAGGTGTCGCTGCGCCAAGCTGAGGAATGCCGCGAACGCCGCCGCGAGCAGCGCCTCGAGGCGAAGGGTCTCGGCCGCGCCGACGTACGCCGTCAGGACGGGAAAAGCGCCCCAAGCGAGCGCGAACCAGAGGTCGGAGTGGAAGTGGCTGCCAAAGAGCTCGAGGTTGTACGCCACGACGATGAACGTTCCGAAGGCGACGAATGGGAGCAGCAGCGGCGTCCAGGCGAAGGCTGCGGCGAGGCCGATTGCCGCGGCGCCCCCGATCGACGCGGTTGCGACCACGACGAGGATCCGATCGGGGATCGCGGTCCGCAGCGGACGTCCGTTGAGCTCGTCGAGTGCATGCGCCCCGACGCCCAGCGCGAGCAAGAACGCCGCGAGACCCCAGAGCAGTCGCTCGACGGGGAGGGTCGGCGCGAGTGCTGCGCCGATCACGACATAGGAGAGGTGCCAGAGCGTGTAGGGCGGGTGGAGCAGGGTGACGTAGTCGCGCCAGCCGCCGGCTTGGAGCGCGTAGAACGCCGGGCGCTGCTCGGCTTTCACTCCCGCCGGCCCCACATCACGACGCCGCCACCGAAACTCAGGCGCCGGAAGCGTACGTCGGTGACGCCGGAATCGCGCCAGACGTCCGCGAGCTGCTCGGGCGGCGGCAGCGCACGGATGCTCGGGCCGAGGAAGCGGCCCACATCGTGCCAGCCCGCAGAGATCACGCGGCCGGCGAGCGGGAGGGCGAGTCGAACATAGAGCTCCCAGAGCGTGCGCCAGAGTGGGGCGGGAGGCACCCCGAACTCGAGCGACGCGATCGTCCCGCCGCTGCGCGTCACGCGTGCAAGCTCCCGCATGGTCGCGCCGGGGTCGTCGACGTACCGCAGCAGGTACGTGAAGGTCAGCGCGTCGAACTCGCCGTCCTGGAACGGCAATCGCTCGGCACTCCCGTGCACGAGGCGAACTCGCTCTGCGAGGCGTGCGCGTTCGACGCGTCGGCGACCGG
This sequence comes from Actinomycetota bacterium, assembly GCA_013812235.1. Lineage (GTDB taxonomy): Bacteria > Actinomycetota > Thermoleophilia > Gaiellales > Gaiellaceae > JACCTU01. Next base: position 8,163 of record JACCTU010000180.1, read on the forward strand.
CGGCAAGCATCTCGTCGCTTTGGTCGATACCCACGACGGAGGAGCCGGTGTGGCGCGCAAGCTCGATCGCTACTGCTGCCGTTCCCGTCGCGACGTCGAGGACCGTCTCGGTCGGGGCCACCGACACGCGCGAGACGAGGAAGCGGCGCCAGCGCGGATCCTGACCGAGTGAGAGGAGGCGCGCGTACCGGTCGTACGTCGGACCGAGCGGGGCGAAGAGGTCGCGCGCGACGGCGTTCACCGTTGACGTGGTCATGCCGTGGCTACGAGCCGCAGCGGCGGAACTCGATCGTGCGGCCGCCGCGCTGCTGCCAGTCCTCGACGCCACCGTCGAGCACGGGGCGCGCGTCGACGCCATGCGCTGCCAGCACGCTCGCCGCGATCCCGGCTCTGGAGCCCGTGCTGCAAATCGTGACGACGGTCCGGTCGGAGAGGCCGTCGGAGACTGCCGGCAGCAGCCGGTACGGGATGTGCCGCGAGCCGACGATGTAGCCCTCGTCGCGCTCGTCGGCCTCGCGCACGTCGAGCACCATCACTGCGTCCTGCGCGACAAGGCTTTCGAGCTCGTCAAGGTCGACCGGTTCGAGCCGCGCCTCGCTGCCGGGCGGATCGACGACGAACCCCTCCAGCTGGAGCAGGCCGACGGCGTGGAGTGCGCGAGCTGCATCCTGCGCCTGAGCCGCGGAGCTCGCGTGCACGACGACGCGGCCGTCGTCGAGGACGAAGGCGGCCTTCGTCGAGAACGAGCTGCCAGAGAGCGGCACGTTGAGCGCGCCGGGAAGGTGCCCGGCGGCGGACTCCTCGGCATCGCGAACGTCGAGCACGGTCGCGCCTCGCAGCTCGCCAACGGGGGAGAGGGGCGGACGTGCGCGCACGAACGGGCCGCGGTTGAGCGCGACGATCACGTCCATGTTCGGGGGTCGCGGCGCGTTCTTCGAGAGCGCGTCCGCGACGAAGTCGTCGACGGCCGTGATTTGGAGCGCGGCGTTCGAACGGCGCTCGTGCCCGATCGTGGACGAGGGATCCGAGCTCATCGACGCGCCGCAGAGCGAGCCCGCGACGTGGCCGGGATACACGAGGACGTCTTCCGGAAGCTTTTCGAGGCGGCGGAGGCTATGGAAGAGACCCTCTGCGCCCTCCGCGGCCCCGACCGCGAGGTCGGGCCGCGCGGCGTCGCCCACGAACAACGAGTCACCGGTGAGCAGCAGCCGTTCGTCGACGAGAAGTGCGCAGTGCTCGGGGCGGTGCCCCGGTGTGTGCAGCACGCGCACCGTGACCTCGCCCACGTGCAGCACGTCGCCGTCGACGATCGGGTCGAACTCGTATTCCGGCTCGGCGAGCAGGTGAATCGAGACCCGAGCACCATGCTCGACCACAAGCCGGCCGTGCCCCGCGACATGGTCGGCGTGGTTGTGCGTCTCGACCGCGCGCACGATGCGCAGCGCGTGTCGCCCGGCTTCCTCGACGTACTGCTCGATCGCGTACGCGGGGTCGACGACGATCGCCTCACCGGCCTGCTCGGAGCCGATCAGGTAGGAGGCGCAGCCGAGGTCAGAGTCGACGAACTGTCGAAACAGCATGAGAGCAGCTTATACGTGGAATAAGCGGTCGTTACCGCGAACCCGCTGAAATCGACCTTAGCAGGCCGTCTCGCTAGCTTTCTTGAAGTGGCCGGCGGCTGCGGGTGGCGTACCAGGCCGCGAAGCGCCCGACCGGCGACTCGAGATAGACCCCGAACTCCTCGTCGAAGGCGTCAACCTCGCCGCGCAGCTGGAAGAGCTCGAAGTCGAGGCGCCGATCCACGTCGCACATGTGCTGTTCACGTTCCGTGCGGGCGACCGATGCGCCGCAGTCGTTGCACGGCATGTGCTGGGGCTCGGAGAGAAACATCGAGTGTCTGCCAGGAGTGATCGGCAGGCACGTGCGCGCCTCCAAACACCCAAAAGGGCGAGAAGAGCCGCCCGGAGGCGGCCCTTCGCGGATAGGCCCGCTCAAGCGGTGGCCAGCGCCGGAACGGCGCCGAGCTGCCGCATCATCCCGAGCGTGTCCCAGTTGTTCCAGGATTCGACGATCTTGCCGTCCTTGATCTTGTCGATGGTCAGGCCGGTGACCGTCGACTCCTTGCCGGTCGGGGCGATCCCCATCAGCTCGCCCTTGTGTGTGCCCTTCGCGGTCCAGCGGGTCGCGACGAGGTCGCCCTCCGCGATTTGCTCCTCGATCGTGATCTTCAGATCCGGAAACGCTGATCGGTAGAGCTCGATCTGCTCTCTCGCCCCCTGGGGGCCCTTCATGTCCCCGGTGGCCGGATCGTGGTTCACGAACGTCGGCGCGACCAGCTCTTCGATCACGTCGTACTTGCCCTGGTTGAACGCCTCCTCGACGAGGCGCCGAGAAATGGTCTTGTTCGTCTCCGACATCTGCCTGCTCCCTTCGGTCTGCTCGCCTCTGCGCCGCCGGCGCAAACGCTCGGCGACGGCGATCGCGAGGAGTGCGACCCCGGCGAGCGGTGCAAGCAGGCGCCGGGACCGGCTTCCGGGCTGCCTCTCGCCGCCACGTCTCACGGGCACCTCCTCGCTCGTCTGCCTCCGACCCTACTCCCGCCGCAGCCGCGCGGCAAGCTCGTCAGAGGCCGAGGAGCCGCGCGATCACCATGCGCTGCACCTCGTTCGTGCCTTCGCCGATCTCCAGGATCTTCTGGTCGCGGAACAGGCGCGAGATCGGTGAGTCCTCCATGAACCCGTACCCGCCGTGGATCTGCAGCGCAGCGTTCGCCGCCCGATTTGACAACAAACCGGTGTAGAGCTTCGCCATCGCGGCCTCGCGTGCGAAGGGACGGCCCTGATCCTTCAGCCACGCCGCCTTGTAGACGAGCGCCCGGCCGGCCTCGATCTCGGTCGCCATGTCGGCCAGCGCGAACTGGACCGCCTGGAAATTCGCGATCGGCTTGCCGAACTGCTCGCGTTCCTTCGCGTAGGCGTACGCGAGGTCGTACGCGCCCTGCGCCAGACCGACGCCCATCGACGCGACCGAGATGCGACCTCCGTCGAGGATCTCGAGGAACTGCTTGAAGCCTTCCCCGCGCGGGCCAAGCAGATTCCCCTCGGGCACCGCGACGTCCTTGAACGAGAGCTCACGGGTGTCGGAGGCGCGCCAGCCGAGCTTCTTCATCGGGCCCGCGATCTCGTAGCCGGGCGTGCCGTTCGGGACGACGATGTTCGAGATCTCGCCGTCGCCGGTGCTCGCCGTGATCGTCACGTAGGCGGTGATGTCGGTGCCGGCGTTCGTGATGAACATCTTCGAGCCGTTGACCACCCACTGCCCGTCGCGCAGCTCGGCGGTCGTGCGCGTGTTGCCCGCGTCGGAGCCCGCACCCGCTTCGGTCAGCCCGAACGCTGCGAGCTTCTGGCCCGACGCGAGCTCGGGGAGCCACTCGCGCTTCTGTTCCTCGCTCCCGTAGTAGAAGATCGGGAGGGTCCCGAGCGAGTGGTGCGCCGCGACGGTGATCGCCACCGACGAATCGATCCGGGTCAGCTCCTCGACCGCGATCGCGTACGAGACGGTGTCGGCACCGGCGCCGCCGTACTCCTCGGGAATCGTCATCCCCATCAGCCCGAGCTGGGCGAGCTCAGCGACGAGCTCGTACGGGAAGCGGCCCTCGCGGTCGAGCTCCTCGGCGATCGGCGCGACCCGCTGCTCCGCGAACTCGCGAACCGTGGAGCGGACGAGTTCGTGCTCCTCGGTCAGATCGAAGTTCATCGCCCTGGACGCCGCATCGCGGCTCGGGATGCTATCCGACAGCGTTTCGACGCTGCGGGATGCGGGTTTCACCGCCTATATCCACCCCGTCACCATGCCGATACCGACCCTGATGCGGTCTGCGATCCGCGAGCCGAGCGTCGAAGCGCTCCTTCTGCGGCTGGATGCGTTGACGCGTGAGCGTCAGGACCTTCGGCTCGACCTCGCGGGGGCGCGGAAGCTCGAGCAGAACCGGCTGGCGATCGTCGAGGCGCAGTGGGACCTGTCCCACGCCTTGATCCGCCGCTACCTGCCCGCAGCCGCGTAGTAGGCTCCGCGCCCATGAACACGAAAGAGTTCTTCGAGAGCCTGGAGTCCCGCGTCGACTCGTCCAAGACGGCCGGCGTCAACAACTCGTACCTCTTCGACATCGAGGGCGAGGGGCAGTGGAAGGTCGACGTCAGCGACGGCAACGTCTCCGTGACCGAGGGCAGCGGCGACGCCGACGTCACGATCACGAGCTCCGCCGAGACGTTCGAGAAGATCGCGTCCGGTGACCTGAACCCGACTTCGGCCTACATGAGCGGCAAGCTCAAGATCAAGGGTGACATGGGCGCCGCGATGAAGCTGCAGAAGCTCTTCTAGGTTGTCGTACTACGAGGTCTTGCTGTTCGTGCACCTGCTGGGCGTCGCGATCTGGTTCGGGACGGGCTTTGCGATGCTCGTGATCGGCAACCGCTTCGAGCGCTCGGGGGACAACGCGGGGCTGAAGTCGCTCTTCGAGCAGGCCGAGTGGATCTCGACGCGCATCTTCATCCCGGTCTCGCTCATCGTCCTGGTCGCGGGGATCCTGCTCGTAATCGAAGGTCCGTGGTCGTTCGACCAGCTCTGGGTGCTGCTCGGGCTCGCAGGCTTCGCCGTGACGTTCGTGACGGGACTGTTCGTCCTCAAGCCGCAGTCGGAGCGGATCGCCGCAGACCTGGCCCGCGACGGGATGACGTCCGGCGTCGCGGCGGAGATCGGTCGCATGTTCACGCGGATGCGGATCGACTACACGGTGATCGGGCTCGTCGTGGCCGACATGACGCTGAAGCCGACCGGGGACGACGTGTTCACGTTGCTCCTCATGGTTGCGGTCCTCGCGGTTGTCCTCGCGCTCGTGCTTCGCAGCGAGCGTGCGCCGGCGGCCGAGACCGCCTGACTACTCCTCGAGCTCGACCAGGAGCGCGCCGCCGGCCACGCGGTCGCCCTCCTCGACGTGCACGGCGCGGACGGTCGCCTGGTAGGGCGACACGACCGGCGTCTCCATCTTCATCGCCTCGAGCACGAGCAGCGTCTGCCGCGGCGCCACGTTGTCGCCCGGCGCGACCGCAACCCGGATCACCGTGCCCGGCATCGGCGCGGTCAGCGCGCTCTGCTCGGCGCCCGGCGCGGCGTGCTCGTGAGTGGCGCTGTCGACG
>JACCTU010000197.1 GCA_013812235.1 Actinomycetota bacterium
GTCGTGCGTGGCGACCCGGACGAGATCCTCCAGATCGGGCCGCTGCTCGAGACGCACGAGCGCTTCCCGGGACGCACGAACGTGCAGGTGGTGCGCGTCGACAGCCCCGGCGAGGTGACCGCGCGAGTGTGGGAGCGCGGGGTGGGGGAGACCTCCGCTTCCGGCACGAGCGCCGTTGCCGTCGCTGCCGCGACACATGCCGATGGCGACGTCGTCGTCCACTTCCCGGGCGGCGACCTGCGCGTCCGCCTCGAAGGCGGACGCGCCTACCTGCGCGGCCCCGCCGCTCCCGTGGACGAATCGTCACAAGGTCGGCGCGAAGACCCTCGCGTCCGCCCGCTAACCTGAGCTCCCCCGGGCGGGTGGGGGTTAGGGATGGGGACGCCCCTCCGAGCGCGCCCGCCAGGCCTCGGCCATTCGGATCCTGTCCAGCATGGAGGGGTGGGTGTCGAAGAGGGCGGACGCCCAGGCCGGCGGCGACGGGTCGGCGAGCGCGAACTCCGTGAAGTGGGCGAACAGTTGTCGCGCTCCGTTGGGGTCCTCCGTCGTCTCGAGGGCGACCCAGTCGGCTTCCGACTCCATCCTGCGCCCGATCACGTTGAAGATCGGCTGCGCAGCAATGCTGAGCGCCACGAACGCGAAAAGCGCGACAGGCACCGTCTGGGCTTCGCGGAGCGTGCCGCGGCGGCGCGTCGCGAGCGCGATCAGGAACGTGCCGGGCACCGCGAAGAGCGCGTACCAGCCGACGCCCTTCCAGATGTGCTCGCGCGAGTGGTGTGCGATCTCGTGCGCAAGCACCATCCGCACCTCGTCGTCGGCGAAGCGCCCGTCGAGGAGCGTGTCCCAGATGAAGACCTTGCGTGAAGAGTCCATGCCCGCGGCGAACGCGTTCGGCGAGTCGGTGTACGCGCTGACCTCCTCGACGCGGACGGGGATCGGCTCGATTCCCTGCTCGCGCGCGAACTCGCGTGCCGCCGTCAGGAGCGCTTGGTCTCGCATCGGACGATCATCCGGAACCAACCAAGGGAAGGTGTAGGCGAAGAGCACGTACAGGCCGACGAACACCGGCGCACCTGCGACCCACCAGCGCCCGCGCAGCAGCTGCGCGAAGCCCATCACGATCAGCAGTGCGAGGCAGATGAAGCCGAACTCGACCGTGAGGCTGAGCCAGTACGTGAACAGCCACTCGAGGTACCCGACGTCGTCCGCGGCGTCGTGGCGGCGCGCCCACCAAAGCTCGGCGAGCCCGAACGGGATCTGCGTGATCCAGAGGATCCCGAGTCCGAGCATCCCGAGGAGCATCCCGGTGCCGATCCGTCCGGCCGCCGACTCGCGTGCGAGGCGGTGTCCGCGCCACGCGTACAGCCCGAGCACGATCAGCACCACGACCATCGACGCGAGCGAGTTCCAGTGGAGGAACGTCTCGAAGTGCTGCGCCTTGCGCAGCTGCGCCGGATCGAAGACCGCGCGTTCGTCGAGCGGCGGAAGCCTCAGGTCGCCGGGGACCTTCGTCGGCCAAAGCGCCCAGGCGCCGAGCGCCCCGCCCGCGACCAGGACGAGCGCAGCAACGACGTGCTCAAGCCGGCGCATCGACCGGCGTGAGCGGCGTCTCGGCCCACGGGGTCTCGATCGGCTCGACCGGCTCGAGCGTCGGCGGGCCGCTGAACGGATAGCGGTCCGTCAAGAGCGTCGCGTACGCGCTGACCTGCGCGTTGTAGCGGAGCGCATGAGCGCCCGCATTCCGTAGGCCTTCCGGCATTCGCCCGATCGCAAGCGCGGCGAACCAGCCGCCGATCCCTGACGCGATCAGGAGCGCGCTGAGCGCGCCGCTCAGGATGAACGCGGGCAGCCCGAGGAAGAACCGAAAGAACGTCACCCAGCGGCTCTGCCGCTCCGGGGGCGCGACGTACACGTCGACCGGGTAGCCGGGCCGACCCGTGAAGCCGGGAAACGGGTTCGCGACCATGAAGAGGAACGCGCCGACGTGGGTCTGGTACCGGACGTAGGCAGCGAGAAACCGGTGCAGCGGCACGGCGGGGCGGCCGGACGCGAGCGCGAAGAACCACTGGCCGATCACCGCGAAGAACACTGCGATCCCCCAGAGCAGCAGCCACACCATGTGCGGCACCGTGAGGAAGAGACGGAAGAAAGTCGTGAGCCGCGAGCGGCCGCGGTCGTCGTTCAAATCGAGCGCGACCGGGTGCTCCGGCGGCGGTCCCGCCGACGCGGGGAGCGTCGGGTCGGTCGACGGATACGTCGGTGTGACGAGCAAGACGTACGCGTACGTCTCCGCCGTGTAGCGGAGCCCGTACGCGGCGACGTTGCGCAGACCGTGCGGCATCTCGCCCAGAGCAAGGCACGCGAACCACCCGAGGAATGCGGCCGTCAGGACGACCCCGCCGCTCACGGCGAAGGAGCCCCCGAGGCTCCCGGCCGAGCCGCCGCCGTTCACCAGCGCCAGGAAGAAGATCGCCGGAATCGCAAGCAGGAAGCGGGAGCCGGCTGTCAGCCTCGGCTGCCGCTCCGCCGCGTCCAGCTCGACGTCGATCGGGTACCCCGGCTCACCGAGGAACCCCGGAAACGGGTTCGCTGCCAGCGCGAGGTAGGCGCCGACGTGCGTCGCGTAGCGAATGTAGGCGACGTGGAAGGTCTGCAGTGGGTCGGCCGGCCGTGCGCGCACCACCGTTACGAACCACTGCGCGATCGCGGTGAAGAAGACCGCGAACGTCCACAGTCCGAGCCAGACGAAATGCGGGATCGCAAGGAAGAGCCGGAAGAAGACCGTGAGCCGTGAGCGCCCGCGGTCGTCGGACACCACCAGGCGTGCGGGCCGATCGTTCACGAAGCGATCCCGTGTTCCCGCAGCGTGTCGTTCAAGCTCGTCTTCAAATCGGTCGAGGCGTTGCGCGTCCCGACGATCAGCGCGCAGGGGATGTCGAACGTCCCGGCGGAGTACTCCTTCGCGCGCGTCCCCGGGATCACCACGGAGCGAGGCGGCACGTAGCCGCGATGCTCGACGGGCTCGGCGCCCGTTACGTCGATGATCGGGATCGACGACGTCAGGACCACGTTTGCGCCGAGCACGGCACATTCTCCCACGAGCGTCCCCTCGGTGACGACGCACCGTGAGCCGACGAACGCGCCATCCTCGACGATCACAGGGCGCGCCCCCAGGGGCTCGAGGACGCCCCCGATGCCGACCCCGCCTGCAAGGTGGACGTCGGCGCCGATCTGCGCGCAGGATCCAACTGTTGCCCACGTGTCGACCATGGTGCGCGGCCCGACCCACGCGCCGATGTTCACGTAGCTCGGCATCAGCACCACGTCGGGCGACAGGAACGAACCGAAGCGCGCAGCCGCAGGCGGCACGACACGGACGCCGCGCTCGGCGTAGTCACGCTTCAGTGGGATCTTGTCGTGGTAGAGAAAGGGGCCGAGCTCGATCGGCTCCAGCTCGCGGAGCCGGAAGAAGAGGAGGATCGCCTTCTTCACCCACTCGTGGACGATCCACTCCTCGCCGCGCTTCTCCGCGGCGCGCAGCTCCCCGCGATCGAGCGCTGCGATCGTCTCCTCGACCACGCTCGCGCGAGTGGGGTCGAGGTCCGCCCAGAGCTCCTCGATCTCCGCCTCGGCGCTCAGAGGACGTCCTCGAGGACGGCGACCGCCTCTGCGCACTCGTCTTCGGTCGGCACGAGCGCAAACCGCACGTAGCCTTCGCCCGCGGGGCCAAAGTACGACCCGGGAGCGACGACGACACCCTGCTCGAGCAACCGCTCGGCGAACGAGACGGACGTCTCGTCCCGGGGAGTCTCGACCCAGAGGTAGATCGTGGCTCGACTTCCCGCGAGGGCGATCCCCTTGCGCGCGAACAGATCGATGAAGAGCGCCCGCTTTCTGCCGTACAGCGCACGGTTGCGTTCGACGTGCTCCTCGTCGCCCCACGCGGCGATCGCTGCGCGCTGGACGAACACTTGCGGCGCGGTGCCGACGTTCGGGCGGAACTTCCGGAGCGCCTCGATCACGTCATCGTTCGCCGCGACGAACCCGCAGCGGTAGCCGGTCATCGAGGAACGCTTCGAGAGCGTGTTGAACACGACTATGTTGCGCCGGTTCGCAACCTGGAGCGCGGACGCCGGGGGCTCGTCGAACCAGAGCTCGGTGTAGGCCTCGTCGGAACAGACGAGCACGTCGTGCTCGAGCGCGATCTCCGAGAGACGCTCGTAGAACTCGAGCGGTGCGACCGCGCCCGTGGGGTTGTTCGGGTAGCAGACCCAGAGAAGCGCGGTGCGTGACCACGTCTCGTCGTCGACGGCGTCGAGGTCGGGCAGGAACGCATGGTCGGCGCGCAGCGCCAGCGTGCCGAGCTCCGCGCCTGCAAAGAGCGCGCCCCGCTCGTAGACGGGATAACCGGGCTCGGGCAGCAGCACGAGGTCCTTGCCCGCGGCCGCGTCGAGGACGACCTGCGCGAAGAGGAAGATCGCCTCCTTGGAGCCGTACGTCGGGATCAGCTCGCGGTCGGGGTCCAGCTCGACGTCGAACCGGCGTCGCGCCCAGACCGCGATCGCCTCACGGAGCTCGGGCAGGCCGACCGCAGCCGGGTAGCCGATCGCCTCGTCGAGTGCGGCGGTCAGCGCGGCCTTGATCCGCGGGTCGGTCGGCTCGCGCGGGTCGCCCATCCCGAAATCGAAGATGCGGACGCCTTCGGCGGCCTTTCGGCGCTTCGCCTCCTCGACCCGGACGAACGGGTAGACGGTCTGGGCGGCGAGGACGGGGGAGACGTGCACGCCTGGAGCCTAGGGACTGAGCAAGACGCGAAGCGCCTCGAAGCTCCGCTCGAGCGCCGAGATCTCGATCTGCTCGTCACGAGTGTGCGCGTAGCGCGGAGCTCCGGGCCCGAAGTTGACCGCGTCGAGGCCACGCTCGGCGAACTGTGCGACGGGGGTCCAGGCCTGCTTGGGCGTGATCGGGAACCCGTTGTCCCGCAGCCGTTGCACGAGCTCGTTGTCGACGGCAACGGGGGCCGCGGGGGAGTGGCTGACGATCTCGACCTCTCCGCCGGCCAGCTCGCGCAGTCGAGCCTCGGCCTCGGCCGGCGTGCGGTGCGGCGCGTAGCGGAAGTTGAGCGTCGCCTCGACAAGGTCGGGCACGACGTTGTCCGCACGTCCGCCTTCGATCCTCGTCAGGCTAAGCACTTCGCGAAACGGCAGTCCTTCGACCTCGACGTCGTGCGGCGCGAGGCCCGCCACGCTCCCGAGCCCTTCGACGGCGAGGTCGATCGCGTTCACGCCGAGCCACGGGCGTGCGGTGTGCGCACTTCGGCCCACGAAGCGAAGTCGCGCGTTCACGTTCCCGACGCAGCCGACCTGGAGCTCGTTGTCCGTCGGCTCGAGCACGACGACGAGCGCGGCGTCGGCGATCAGCCCATTGTTGAAGAGGCGCGGGAGCGGGCTGTGCTCGACGGAGATCTCTTCACGCGGGAAGAAGAGGAATGCCGGATCGAGCGCGAGCTCGCTTGCAGCAGCGGCCCAGCGCGCCAGCTCGACCATCACCGCGAGCCCGCCCTTCATGTCGCTCGCGCCGAGCCCGTGCACCGCCCCGCCGTCGATCCGGCCGGGCAGGTTCTCGTTTTCCGGCACGGTGTCGAGGTGCCCTGCGAAGACGACGAGCGGTTGCTCACTCGCCCCCCGCCGGAAGAGCAGCGTCAGGTCGTCGTCGTAGACGAGCTCCAACGGCACCAAGGCCCGCACCAGCTCTGCCAGGGCAGACTCCTGCCAACTCTCGGAGGGAACGTCGACGAGCTCGAGCGTCCGCTCGGCGAGGTCGAGGGGCACGCGGGGATTCTGCACGGCCCGGGGCATAATCCGTCTCGTGACGCAGCGACAGCCAGATCCTTTGCCCGGCGCCGAGGCAGAGCGCGGCTTCGCCGTCGCCGTTCTCCCACAAGGGATGGACGCCACGGAAGAGCTAGCCGAGCTCCACGAGCTCGCCCGGACCGCCGGCGTCGAGACCATCGGCGGCCTCGTGCAGCACCGGGGCCGCCCTGACCCGCGGACGTACGTGGGGAAAGGGAAGCTCGAGGAGCTGAAGCGCGCATACAAGGAGTCGGGCGCGGAGGTCCTCCTCGTCGACGACGAGCTCGACCCGACCCAGCAGCGGGCGCTCGAGAACGCGCTCGACTCGCGCGTCGTCGACCGCACCCAGCTGATCCTCGACATCTTCGCCCAGCATGCGGTGACCGCCGAGGGAAAGCTCCAAGTCGAGGTTGCGCAGCTCGAGTACAACCTGCCGCGAATGCGGGGCATGTGGCAGCACCTCGAGCGCCTGGGCGGCGGCGTCGGCACCAGGGGCCCCGGCGAATCGCAGTTGGAGACCGACCGCCGCCTCGCGCGCCGTCGCGCAACGCTTCTGCGCCGGCGGCTCGCCGGCCTGACGAAGCAGCGTGCGGTCCGCCGCCGCGAGCGCGAGCGCTCGCACACGCCGACCGTCGCGCTCGCCGGCTACACGAACGTCGGCAAGTCGACGCTCCTGAACGCGCTCACCGGTGCGGGCGTCTCGGTCGAAGATCGCCTCTTCGAGACGCTCGACCCGACCACGCGCGGGTTCGCGCACGAGGGGCGCAAGTACCTCGTGACGGACACGGTCGGCTTCATCCGCCGCCTTCCTCATCAGCTCGTCGAGGGATTCGCAGCGACCCTCGAGGAGACGCTCGTCGCGAACCTCGTGCTCCACGTGCTCGACGCGACCGCCTCCGACGACCGGATCGACGAGATGCAGAGCTCCGTCGAGGAGGTGCTCGTGGAGATCGGCGCCGCCGAGCTCCCGAAGGAGCTGCTGCTGAACAAGGTCGACGCACTCGACCCGCTGGCGCGCCGACGGCTCGCCTCGCGCTACCCGGACGCGCTGCAGGTGTCGGCGCGGACGGGGGAGGGCATCGACGAGCTCCGCGCCCGCATCGCGTCGCGCTTCCGTGACAGATTCGAATCGGTGCGGCTTCTCGTCCCGTACGAGGAGGGCGCCAAGCTCGCGGAGCTCTACTCGCTCGGCGCACCGATCGACGGGAGGGAGGACACCGAGGACGGCGTGCTCGTGCAGGCGCGACTCCCGCATGGCGAGATTCGGCGCTTCGCCGAGTTCCTCGTCGCCGACGCTGCGCACGAGAAGGCCGTGTGATCGAGCTTCCGATCCGGCGCCTCCGGCCGGAGGCGCAGGTGCCGACGCGGGCGTACGCGGGCGACGCCGGGATCGACCTCGCTGCCTGCGAACGGATCGAGCTGGCCCCCGGCGAGCGCGCGCTCGTCTCGACGGGACTGGCGGTCGCGATCCCGATGGGCTACGCGGGTTACGTGCAACCTCGCTCCGGGCTCGCGACGAAGCACGGGATCTCGATCGTGAACACGCCGGGTCTCGTCGACTCCGGGTATCGGGGCGAGCTGCTCGTGAACCTCCTGAACACCGATCCACGCGAACCCTTCGTGGTCGAGCCCGGGATGCGGATCGCGCAACTCGTCGTGCTCGCAGTCCCCGAGGTCGAGCCCGTCGAGGTCGACGAGCTGCCCGACAGCGAGCGCGGCGACCGCGGGTTCGGCTCGTCGGCCTGATGCAGCCGCGGATCCGCGTGTCCGCGCTGCTGCGGTGGGAGGACCGCATCCTGCTCTGCCGGCACGAGAAGCCGGGGAAGGAGTACTGGCTTCTGCCGGGCGGCGGGGTGGACACAGGCGAGAGCCTGGCGGACGCCCTGCACCGGGAGTTGCTCGAGGAGGTCGGGATCGACGCCGAGCTTCCGCTCGAGGGCCCGATCGCGATCGCCGACTCGATCGCCCCGGAGCGGAGCTTCGCGGCGAAGCACGTCGTCCACATCGTCTTCTCGGGCGACCTCACGGGACGCTCGCTCGAGCAGGTCACCTCGAAGGACGCGGCCGTCCGCGGGCACCGGCTCTTCGCGGTCGCCGACCTGGACGACATCGTGCTCCACCCGCCGATCCAGCGCTTCCTGCAGCGGTGGAGGCCGGGCGACCCTGTCGTCTATCTCGGCGCGGTCTGGATTCCCTAGAAACGGCCGCCGCGGTCGCGGGCCCGCTGGGCCGACACGGCGTGCGCGTCGCGCTCGAGGTCGTCCGTCAGGGGCGCGAGAATCGGCGCCTCCCCGCCCGTGCGGTGCGCGACCGCGTGTGCGAGCAGCCAGTCGGCGAGCCAAGGGTTGCGGGGAAGGAGCGGGCCGTGCAGGTACGTCCCGATCGCGCGGCCGACGCGGCAGCCCTCCGCGCCGCTCGCGCCGTCGTTGCCGAACCCGGCCACGACCCGTCCGAATGGCTCGGCGCCCTCGTCCAGGTACGTGCGGCCGGCGTGGTTCTCGAAGCCGGCGATCGTCCGGCGCTCGCCGGGCACAAGCTCGGTATCGAGAAGGATGTCGCCGATCATCCGACGCTCGCCGGCGATCGTGTGCAGCGGGAACAGGCCGACGCCGGGCAGTTCCTCACCGTTCGCGAAGCGGTAGAAGCGGCCGAGGAGCTGGTAACCGCCGCAGACGGCCAAGACGGCGGCGCCCCCGTCCGCGGCGGCGAGCAACTGGTTGCGCTTGCCCTTGAGGTCGTGCGCAACGAGCGCCTGCTCGCGGTCCTGGCCACCGCCGATGTAGAGGAGGTCGTGCGCGCCCGGCTCCAAGGTGTCGTCCGCCGAGACCGCCTGCACCTCGAGCTCGTGCCCGCGCCATGCGGCGCGACGCTGGAGCACGGCGATGTTCCCCCGGTCGGCATAGATGTTCAGATATTCGGGATAGAGGTGCCCGACGACGATTTTCATGCCGCGCGCACCCAGTACGGCGGCACGTGGCCGCGCTTGGAGACGATCCGGCGGAGTGCGAGCATAGCGGTGTAGGTCGGCAGCACGACGAGCTCTCCGCCCTCCGGGGTCAGCTCGAGCCCGCGGTCGAGGCCGCGTTCGAGCGACGGGACGACCTCGATCGCCTCGGGGTCGAACCCCGCGTATTTGAAGCGGAGCGCGAGCTCCGCCGCCCGGTTCCCGGTGACGACGACGCGCTCGAGCCCGTCGAGCAGTGGCTCGAAGTCGACGTCCCAGATCCAGGAAACGTCCTTCCCGTCGGCGATCGCGTCGTTCAGCGCGACGACTGCCAGGGTGGGGGCCGCCCCCGCGACGAGCGTCCTCACCGCCTCGTTCGCGCCGGCGGGGTTCTTGATCAGGAGCATCAGCAGGCCGCGGCGGTCCATCTCGATCCGCTCGAAGCGTCCGAAAACCGCGTCGAAGCGCTCGAGACCCAGGACGATCTCGTCGAGCGAAGCGCCGAGGGCACGGGCGAGCGCGGCTGCGGCGAGCGCGTTGTAGACGTTGTAGAGCCCGGGCAGGCGTAGCAGCACGCGCCGCTCTGCGCCCGGCACGCGGAGGTCGAAGGCTGCGCCGTCGAGCCCGTCGAGCTCGATCGCCGCAGCCGAGAGCGTGAGTGGCGGTCGCCGGTGACCGCAGCGCGTGCACTCGTAGTCGCCGAGGTGCCCGACGTACGCGGCGTGGAAGAGGTACGGCGCCCCGCAGCGGACGCAGTGCGTCGAGTCGGCCGCGTGCTGCGTCCCGCCGCGGCGCGCGTGGCGCGGGTCGTCGATCCCGAAGACGACCGCGTCGGGGCGCTCGGCGACGAGGTTGCCCAGCTGCGGATCGTCACCGTTCACGACCAGCGTCGCGTCGGCGGGAAGCTCGCGAACGAGCGTGCGCCAGCGCTCGGCGATCAGCTCGAGCTCCCCGTAGCGGTCGAGCTGGTCGCGGAAGAGGTTGCCGAGGCAGAGCACGCGCGGCCGGACCAGCGAGGCCACCTGCGGCAGTGCAGCCTCGTCCACCTCGAACAGGCCGAGCTCTGCGCCGTCGGCGGCCAGGAGCGCGGAGGCGATCCCGGAGACGAGGTTCGCGCCGGAGCGATTGTGCGCGAGCCGGACGCGACCGCCCAGGATCTCTGCCGTCATCGCCGCGGCGGTCGTCTTGCCGTTCGTCGCCGAGAGCGCCGCGGAGCCTTGCGGGAGGCGCTCGGCGAGGCGGGCGACGGCTGACGGGTCAAGCTTCCAGAGGAGCTTGCCCGGCAAGGTCGTCCCGCCGCCCGCCCCGGCAAGCCGGGAAAGCGCGCCGGCGGCGCGTGTGGCAGCCGAGAGCGCAGGGAGCGGGAGGCGGACGCGCATCATGCGTTCGAGGGTAACGCCCGCACCTCGAATCCGCGTCGTGCGCTTCGGTGCATCCCTCGATCGAGAAATCGCCGCAGGGACTCCCCCGACCGGGGGAGGCTCCCTCACCCGTTGCGGGCCTACATTGCGGCGCGGAGAGACGGCGTGGGGCCGTCTCGATTTGCGGCAGTCGACGAAAGGCGTACTTTGATGCGGCACGAACGACCTTCGAGCGTAGGCGAGGCTCGCTCGAGTGCGCTGTGGGGCAAGGGCTCTGGCGGCCAGTCCCGTGGTAGCGCGCTCTGGGGAAGGGGTCGACGCAGCGGGATCGCGCTGCTGGCACTCGTCCTCAGCGTGATCGTCCCCGCGGCAGGCATCGCCGGCCCCGAGAACACGCGGGCACTGGTTCCGGGCGACCTGATCAGCGAAGCACAGGCACAGCCCGACAAGATCTTCCGAGTCATCGTTCAGGGCGACCCGCGGAACGGCAGGAGTGACGACGTCGCGAACGTAACCCGGAACGAGGGCGGCAACCCGAAGCGCCTCTTCAACTCGCTCGTGGGTGCGTCTGTCGAGCTGTCCGGGAAGGACCTCGCCAAGCTTGCGCGCCATCCACACATCAGTGCGATCACGCGCGACGAGCGGCTCTCCCTCGTCGGCAACGGCGACTGGGACGTTCAGGTTCCGAAGGACGGCGAGATGTGGCGCGATTCGATCAACGCCAGGTCGCTCTGGGGCAGCATGCTGTCTCCGTCGCCGCAGGCTCCCGCGATCGCGATCGTGGACACCGGCATCGATGCGACGAAGGTCGACGACTTCGGGACTCGCGTCGTCGCCCGCGCCAACTTCAGCTCGCTCGAGCCGAACGCGCTCGGAGACCCGTCCGGCCACGGCACGATGGTCGCAGGCGTCGCGGCAGGGAACGCGGACCTCGCGCCCGGAGTCGCGCGGAACGCCCGGCTCGTCGACGTGCGTGTCGCATCGAGCAAGGGCGAAGCCCTGACGAGCGACATCGTCGCGGCGGTCGACTGGATTCTCGCGAACAAGTCGACGTACAACATCCGCGTCGCGAACTTCTCGCTCGTGGGCTCCACCGCGGTCAGTTTCCGCTTCGACCCGCTCGACAAGGCGGTCGAAAAGCTCTGGCTGAACGGCGTCGTCGTCGTGGCAGCGGCGGGCAACAACGGCGACCCGTCGAAGCCGGTCGGGATCGGTGCTCCGGCGAACGACCCGTTCGTGATCACCGTGGGCGCACTCGACCAGGCGCAGACGAGCTCGGTCTCCGACGATTCGCGGGCGTTGTGGTCCGCCTACGGCCCCACCGCGGACGGCTTCATGAAGCCGGACGTGTCGGCCCCCGGCCGATACATGGTGATGCCCGTTCCGATGAACGCCGCTCTTCCGCACGAGAAGGCGAACCGGGTCGTGAAGCCCGGTTACATGTGGATGAGCGGGACGTCGTTCTCGGCGCCGGCAGTGGCCGGTGCGGCAGCGCAGATCCTGGCTCGGAACCCCGGCTTCACCGCCGACCAGGTGAAGGGCGCGTTGATGCTGAAGGCCCGCTATCTGGCCTCCGCGAATCCAGGCTCAGGCGTCGGCGAGATCGACGCCGGCTCGTCCGCCTCCGTCTCGAGCCCGCCCAACCCGAACGAGCACCTGTACCAGTTCGTTGCGAACGGGACGTTCGACGCCGAGGCGTGGGTCAGCCACGTCACGGCGAGCGCGAACTGGACGCAGTCGAACTGGACGAGCGCGAACTGGACGAGCGCGAACTGGGTCAGCGCGAACTGGGTCAGCTCGAACTGGACGGCCTCGAACTGGACGGCCTCGAACTGGACGGTCGGGACCGACGCGGAGTAACCGAGCATGACTTCCTTCCGAGACGAACGGCGGCCCCACGGCCGCCGTTCGTCTTTCTCCCCTAAACGGGGGAGCTCCCTCTGCTCACCCGTGCGGGTGATGTTCCCGCTACTTCACCGGCTTAGGTTCCACGTGCGGACGCACACATGCGGCGGTCAAGCCTGTGCTGCTTCCGGCGACAAGACGACCGTAGGAGCATCTGTGGCGGCGACTGAAAACCAGCTCTCGAAGAACGCGAAGATCTTCCTCGGCGCCCTGCTCGCTCTCGCCGCGATCGCGATCGTGCCGAGCCTCGCGCGTCTTTCGCTGGACACGGAGGGATGGCTGATCTTCGTCGTCTTCGGCTCCGCCGCGGCGATTGCCCAGCTGTTCCCCGTCCACACGCTCAAGAACAACGCGTTCACACCCGCGATCGTCTTCATGCTCCCGGCGGTCTTTCTGCTGCCGCCCGAGCTGATCGCGCTGATGCCGATCGTCATGCACCTGCCGGAGTGGCTGCGCGTCCGCTACCCGTGGTTCATGCAGACGTTCAACATCGCGAACCACACGATCAACCTCTTCGCCGCGTGGGCGGTCGCGAACCTCGTCCTCGACGTCGCGCCCGGGCCCGAAGCGCAGGTGTGGGCGATGGCCGGCGTAGCCGCAACCCTCGTCTACGTGATCCTCAACCACACGATCGTCGCGGTCATGCTGCGCCTCGCGCGAGGGATGAGGCTGCCCGAGACGGGCCTACTTTCGTTCCAGAGCCTTTCGAACGAGACGGCCGTCGGCCTGCTCGGCTTCGCGCTCGCCAGCTTCTGGCACACGAACCCGTGGCTGCTCCCGATCGGGATCGCACCGATGCTGGCCATCCACCGCTCGCTCGCGGTACCGGCGCTCGAGGAGGAGGCGCGCGTCGACCCGAAGACGGGCCTCTTCAACGCCCGCCACTTCGCGTCGTCGCTGGCCGAGGAGCTCGGTCGCGCCGTTCGCTTCGACCGGCCGATGTCGCTGCTCATGGCCGACCTCGACCTGCTCCGCGACATCAACAACACGTACGGGCATCTCGCCGGGGACGCCGTGCTCCGCGGGATCGCTCAGATCTTCCGGGCGCAGCTCCGCCACTACGACGTGCCGGCGCGGTTCGGCGGAGAGGAGTTCTCGATCCTCCTCCCTGAGACGCTTCCGGAGCAGGCACTCGAGATCGCCGAGCGAATCCGCCGCGCGATCGCGGAGGCGTCGTTCGAGGTCGAGACCTCGAGTGAGCCGATCCGCGCGACCGTCTCGATCGGCGTCGCCGGCTTCCCGAAGGACGCGACGGACGCGAACGAGCTGATCCACCAGGCCGACCTCGCCGTCTACCGCGCGAAGCTCCAGGGCCGAAACCGCGTTCAGGCTGTCAGCGACGACTCGCTGCTCGTGAGCACCGATCGTTCGCAGCGGCTCGCCGTGGTTCCCGAGGACGGAGAGCACGTCGTCGCGCTTCCGCGTACTGCCGAGGCGATGCCGTTGGACGACCGCCGAACGCAGTCGACGCCGCGTCCGCTCGCGGTGCAGGGTCCGCGGTTCCTCGCGCTTTCACGCCGCCTCGGCCTGCTCGTCGGCACGGTGAGCCTCGCCGGAATCGTCGCCGGCGTCTACGGCCTCTTGCTCGGCAGCTCATCCGACATCGCAGGCTTGCTTGCGATCGTCGCGCTCGTCGGGATCGGACAAGCGGTCGCCCTCACGGTCAGCAACGAGATCGGCGGTAGCTCGATCTCGCTCAGCGCTGTCGGCGCGATCGCCGGCGCAGCGTTGTTCGGGCCGAGGGCTGCGCTTGCGATCGCGATCACGATCGCGGTCGTCGACTGGAGCGCACAGCGGATCTGGACGCACCAGGTGCTCTTTAACATCGGGGCGCTGACGCTCGCCTCGCTCTCGGCGGCCGGTGTCTTCGCCGCGGCCGGCCAGTTCGACTTCACGGGCACGCCCGGGCAGATCGCGATGATCGCCGCCGGCGTCGCCGCGGGGCTCGTCTACTTCGGGGTCAACATGAGCCTCGTCAGCATCGCGCTCGCGATGGAAGGCCACGAGCGCTGGCTCTCCGTCTTCAGGGAGCGGTTCGCGTGGCTGTGGCTCCACTACCTCGTCTACGGGTTCGTCGCGGGCGTCATGATCGTCGCCTACAGCGCAGCGGCGCTGTGGGGGCTCGCGGTGTTCGTGGTGCCCCTCCTGCTGATGCGCAAGACCCAGGAGGCCTACCTGACCCACCAGCAGCGTTCCGCGAAGAAGCTCCGTGAGGCGGCGGAGACGATCCAGTCGCAGAACTTCTCGCTCGAGCAGGCGAACCGGCTGCTCAAGGAGCGCTCGACCGCGGCGATGGAGTCGCTCTCGGCGACGGTCGACGCTCGCGACTCCTACACAGCCGGCCACTCGCGCCGGGTGCAGCAGCTCGCCCTCGCTCTCGGCCGCGAGCTCGACCTCTCTCAGGCGGAGCTCGACCTCCTCGGCCACGCCGCGCTCTTCCACGACATCGGCAAGCTCGCGATCCCCGACGCGATCCTCTTGAAGCCCGCCTCGCTGACGACCGAGGAGTGGGCGCTGATGCAGCGCCACGCAGAGGAGGGCGCGCGGATCATCGACCGGCTCGGGTTCCTCGGCGACGCGGTTCCGGCGATCCGCCATCACCACGAGCGCTTCGACGGCACCGGGTATCCCGACCAGCTGACCGGAGAGGAGATCCCCCTCGGCGCCCGGATCATCCACGTCGCCGACGCCCTCGACTCGATGCTCACGACCCGCATCTACCGGGCTGCCCGGCCGCCCGCGGAGGCCCTCTCCGAGCTCAAGCGAGCCTCCGGCAGCCAGTTCTGCCCCCGGTGCGTCTCCGCCCTCGAGCGGATCCTCCCGATCGAGAGCCTCCTCGAGGAGCAGCACCTCGCCGAGCCGACCGAGCTCCTCGCCGCCGTCTCCTAGGTCGGAGGAATCGGCGACCACGGCTGATCGGGCGCTCTTGCGTCTTGGTCAGTTTGCTCTACCATTGTTGACATGCCCCGGAAGCGGGCCTTCCGCGCCCTTGACGGCATCGACCCCGAGCGGCTTGCGGCGTTCCAGGCGGGGATCCGCAGGCGCTACGGCGACGAGGAGCTCCTTGCCGAGCTCCGTGCGTGCGCCGAACGGCTCGGACGCTCACCGACGATGCGCGAGTTCGCGGACGACCCGCAGACGCGTGTTCATCCGCAGACGGTGATCGAGCACTTCGGGAGCTGGAACGCGGCCAAGCGGGAAGCGGGGCTCGTACCCCGCCGCTTTGCGACGCGCGAGGAGCTTCTCCAGGTGCTACGCGACCTCGGCGAGGAGCTCGGGCGAACACCGACCGCGCGCGACCTCGAGGAGCGCCGGGGCCGGCTGCCGTCGAAGTCCCTCTACTGGCACACGTTCGGCTCGCTCACGACGGCCCTTCGCGAGGCGGGCTACGACATCCCGGTCGGGGAAGAGCGACTGGAGCGCGCGGTCGAGCAGGGCGTCCGGCTGGCACGGAAGCTCAAGCGCCTGCCGAAGTTCGCCGACTGGGCCGAGGCCCGCAAGGTCGACGACACGCTTCTGACCGAGTGGCAGGTGTACCGGATGTTCGACTCGCGCCGGGGGGCGTGGGCGACGTTCCAGTTCCTGATCTCGGAGCGCCTGCGCGAGCAGGGCGTCCCGGTCAGCGCCGAAGGACGGGTCGGCTAGGCGGGCTTGGCCGGAACGGGCACAGCGTCTGCTGCGCCAAGCCCGCTTAGGCCGCTTAGACGAGCGCGGCGAGCCGCTGGAGGCAGTGCGCGCCCTCGTCCGGGGTGCGGACGGCGGGCAGCACGTCGTCCTCGACGAACGAGTTGTCAGGGCGGAAGCGCTCGGTCCAGGCGAC
>JACCTU010000208.1 GCA_013812235.1 Actinomycetota bacterium
GCGCGAGCGCGAGCAGGCCGACCGCGAGGGTCGCGCCCGAGAGCGCCGCGAGGTCGTGGATCCCGAGGAACGACGGCTCGCGCTGCCCCGGCCGCCGCCCTTCGAACTCGTTCAGGACGCCGAGGAACTGCAGAAGCGCGCCGAAGGTCGCCGCCGTGCTCCACGCGGTCAGCGTGACGAGCAGCGGCGTGAGCTCCTTCGCTCCCCGGATCGCGAGCGGTGCCGCGAGCGCGAGCAGCGAGTACTCGGCGAGCTTGGCCGCGGTCAGCAGGTTGTCCGCGAGCGGATAGCCGTCGATGGACGCTGCGCCCACCGCCGTCCCCGCAACCACGAAGGCGAGGAAGACCGCGGACGCGATCCAGATCGCGCGGCCCGCACGGAGCGGCGCGAAGCCGAGCCGCACACCGGCGGCGAGCCCCACCGCACCGACTGCGAGCACCGCGACGTCGGAGAGGTAGAGGGTCGCGTCGCTGCCGCCGACCGAGACGGTGAACGAGGGCTGGTACTCCGCGTGCAGGAAGACGAGCGGCACGCAGAGCGCGAAGAGGAGGGGGTAGGGGCGCAGCACGGTCACGAGTCCAACACAAACGTTCAGTACCGTGGGCCGCATGAACCTCCTGCGCCGGCGGCTCGCGACCGCGCTGGGGAGCTACGGGGCCACGGCGCTCGGGATCGCGGGGACGATCGTCGCGGCGAACGTGCTCGGGGTCGCGGACTTCGGCCGGCTCGCCCTCGTCCTCGCGACGGTTGCGCTCTTCCAGTTGCTGCTCGACTTGACGAGCGAAGAGGCGCTCGTCAAGTACGGGTTCCGCTATGCGGAGCGGCAGGACTGGGGACGCTTCAGGCGGCTCTTCGAGCTTGCGTTCGGGGTGAAGTGCGCGAGTGCGCTCGTCGCGGGCGTCCTCCTCTGCGCGCTCGCACCGGCGAGCGACGCGCTCTTCGGCGTCGACCTCACGGTGCCGCTCCTCGTCGCGTCGCCGCTCCCGCTGCTGTACTCCTTCGAGGGCACCGCGGCGGCCGCGCTGCTTCTGCGCGGCCGCTACGACGTGCGCGCGTTCTTCCTCTTCGTCTCGATGGCGTTGCGCCTCGTCGCGATCGCGATCGGGGCACAGTACGGCGTCACGGCGACCGTGGTCGCGCTCGTGCTCGCGCAGGTCGTCGCTACTGCCGTGCTGAGCTCGATCGGGCTCGCCGCGCTGGTCCGCTTCCCACGCGCCGCACGCGCGCCGTTGGCGAAGGATCGCCGTGAGATCGTCGGCTTCGTGCTCCAGTCGAGCCTCGGCACGGGCATCGTCTCGGTGCGAACGTGGATCGCACAGCTCCTGCTCGGCGTCGTCAGCACCGTGAGCCAGGTCGGCCTCTTCCGCGCCGCGCAGGCGCCGCAGCAGGGGCTCGGCTCGCTCAGCTCCCCGGTGCGGCTGATCCTCTTGACGGAGCAGACGCGCCAGTGGGAGCGCGGCAGGCCCGACGCGGTGCTCGCCGGCGTGAAGCGCTACACGCTGGGCGCCGCTGCGCTGATGGCGGTCGCGGTCCCCGTGTTCTGGGTCCTGATGCCGTGGCTCTTCGAAGTGATCCTGCCGGACTACGAGGACGCGGTCGACGCGGCGCGGATCGTCCTGCTCGCCGGGGCGATCCAGCTCGTCTACGGCTGGAGCAAGTCGCTCCCGATCTCGATCGGGCGGCCGAACCTGCGCGTCCTCGCGCACGGGATCGAGACGATCGTCCTCGTTCCGCTCCTCGTCGTGCTCGGTCGCCGGTGGGGCGCGACCGGCGCCGCGTTCGCCGTGCTCGCGTCGACGGTCGTCTTCGCAGCGATGTGGACCGTGCTGCTCGCGCGCATCCGCGCGCATCCGCCGGTGCAGGTGTCCGCGGCGTGAAGGTGCTGATCGTGTCCGGGATCTGGCCCCCCGATGTCGGAGGGCCGGCCAGCCACGCACCCGAGGTCGCGGAGATGCTGCTCGCACGCGGGCACGAGGTCGAGGTCGTCACGACGGCTGACCGCGCGCCCGCGCCGGAGGCGTACCCGGTGCACTGGGCCTCGCGCTCGCTGCCTCGTGGCGTGCGGCACGCCCGCGCCGTGCATCTGATCGCGGCCGCGGCGCTCCGCGCCGACGTCGTCTACTCGACGGGGATGCTCGGCCGCAGCGCGCTCGGCTCGGCGCTCGTGCACACGCCGATCGTGCAGAAGCTGACCTCGGACCCGACCTACGAGCGCTCGATCCGCTACGGGCTGTACGGCGACGACCTCGACTCGTTCCAGCGCGCGGGCGGCCGGCGCGTTCGCGCGCTTCGCTCGGCGCGGAACCTCGCGCTGCGCCGCGCCTCCAGGATCCTGGTCCCGAGCGAGTCGCTCCGCGGGCTCGCTACTGCCTGGGGGATCCGGTCGGACCGGATCGAGGTGCTGCCGAACCCGGTCGAGCTGCCGCACGGGCTCGGTGAGCGCGAGGAGCTCCGCCGACGGCACGGGCTCGAAGGGCCGACGCTCGTCTTCGCGGGCCGCCTCTCCGTGCAGAAGGCGGTCGACGTCGCGCTCGAGGCGCTCACCCGCCTCGACGGGCTCGACCTCGTTCTCGCCGGGGACGGGCCCGACGCGGAGAAGCTGCGTGCACTGGCGGGTGAGCTCGGGCTCGACGGGCGCGCGCGCTTCCTCGGCCCTCAACCAAGGTCGACCGTCTTCGAGCTCCTGCGCGCCGGGGACGCGGTCGTCCTCCCTTCGAAGTGGGAGAACTTCCCGCACGTGCTCGTCGAGGCGCTCGCGGTCGGCACGCCGGTGATCGCGACCGCGGCGGGCGGCGTCACGGAGATCGTGCGCGACGGCGAGAACGGGCTGCTCGTCCCGCCCGAGGACCCCGAGG
>JACCTU010000228.1 GCA_013812235.1 Actinomycetota bacterium
CAGCTGCTCTCGCGCGGCTACCCGCCGACGCTGTTCTTCCAGGGGCGCCAGGACTTCGCGTTCGGCCTCGAGCAGGGGATCGGCGGCTGGCAGCGGCACTCCGGCCCGAAGGCCCTCTACATCGGCCCGTTCGGCCATGCGCCCTCGACGTTCCCCGGGCCGGACTTCGAACTCGTGATGCAGCGCGCGCTCCAGTGGTTCGACATACACGTCGTCGGAGCGGCCGACCTGCCGAACCGCCCGGCGGTCGAGCTCGCCGACGAGAGTGGCAAAGCCGTTCGCGGGTACGCGGCCCTTCCTCCGACCGAGCGCCACGTGTACTCCCTGCGCGGGAGCGCGCCCATCGGCGCCTCGGGGAAGGTCGTCCGTCGCGCCCGCACGCCGCGTCTGCTCGAGACCTTCGGCGCGCCGCCGGTGCAGGTCCGCGCGTCGTCGACGACCGGCTGGTCGCACCTCGTCGCCGTCCTCGTCGCCCGGACGACGAGCGGCCAGGAGATCGTCGTCAGCGAGGGCGGGGTGCCTACGAGCCTGACCGCGCGGCCCAAGGTCTTCACGATCCGCCTGATCTCGCAGGTGACGCGGATTCCGGCCGGCTCCCGCCTCGAGCTCACCCTGGCCGGAACGTCGACGGCACAGAACCCGGGCAACCTCCTCTACTTGGTGCCGGTGCCGCAGCGTGCGAGGATCACCGTCCGGAACGTGACGCTGGTGATCCCCGCGCTTCGAACTCCCGTCTCGCGATGAGCCGCGTCGCGCTCGTCGTCCTCGTCGCGACGCTCGTCGCGATTCCGGGAGCGTACGCGCGGCCGTCCGCGACTCCCGGAGTCACCGGGTCAACGATTCTCCTCGGCGGGTCGGGCCCGCTGAGCGGCCCCGAAGTCGCGTACGCGGGGACGATGATCGGCGCGAAGGCGTACTTCGACTACGTGAACTCGAACGGCGGAGTGAACGGCCGCAAGATCGAGTACCGCTATCTCGACGACGGGTACGACCCGTCGAGGACCGTGCAAAACGCACGGAAACTCGTCCAGCAGGACGGCGTCTTCGCGATGTTCAACATCGTGGGCACTGAGCAGAACCTCGCGGTCCGCCCCTTCCTGAACGCGCTCAAGGTCCCGCAGCTCTACGGCGGCACCGGCGTGCGCGCGATCGGCCGCGAGTACAAGAAGTACAAGTGGTCGATGGGATACCTCCCGAGCTTCTTCGCGGAAGGACGGCTCTACGGCAAGCACCTCGTCGCGACGCGTAAGAACGCGAAGGTCGCGGTTCTCTCCGAGGCGAGCGACTACGGCCGCGAGCTGCTCGCGGGCCTGAAGGCCGGCCTCGGGACGAAGGCGAAGCTCGTCGGGCAGCAGACGTACGAGGTCACCGACACCGACCTCTCGTCGCAGATCTCCCAGCTCAAGCGCTCGGGCGCGAGCGTGCTCATGCTCTTCACGCTGCCGAAGCAGACGATCGGCAGCTTCGTCGCGGCCAACCGGTTCGGCTGGAAGCCGCTGACGTACGTCACCTCGGTCTCGGTCGACCCCTCCGTGATGAAGATCGTCCAGGCCACGACCGGGAACAAGGCGGGCGAGAACGCGCTCACCGTCCAGTGGATGAAGGACTCGTCCAACCCGGCGAACGCGAAGGATCCCGCGATCAAGCTGTACAAGACGATCATGCGCCGGTTCGCGCCCGGCCGGAACGTCGACGAGGTCGTCCACCTCTACGGGATGGCGGTCGCGTACACGATGGTGCAGACCCTCAAGGCGGCCGGCCGGAACCCGACCCGGGAGAGCCTCCTCCGCGCGGCGACCCACCTCGACCACCAGGTCCCCTTCATGGTCAGGGGGATCAAGATCAAGACCTCACCAAATGATTACTTTCCGATCTCGAGTGTCCGCTTCCTGCGCTATCGCAACGGTTACTGGCGCCAGTTCGGCGGGATCGTCGGCGCGGCAGGCTAACGCCGCGTGATTCGCAGGCAACTCCTGGGTATCAGCAACGTCTAAGACAATCAGTCACAGCCTTCCGAGGGGCTGGAAGAAAAAGGAGAGGGATGACACGAAAGTTCCGCATGTTGCTGCTCGGCGCCGCGAGCCTTGTGACGCTCGCGTTCGCCGGAGTCGCCTCCGCCGCGTTCAACCCGACGCTCGCGATCGGACACACACCTCCGACCGCGGGTTCGACCACGACCTCGTTCCGCCTGACCGTCCCGAGGGACGACGACGCGCTCTTCAAGGCATCGTTCTACGTCCCGGCGGGATACACGGCGACCCTCGGGCAGGCGCCCGGGACCCAGATCGGCACGGTCGCCGCGCAGGTCCAGGTGCGTGAGCCGATCGCCGGCGCGGTGCTGCCGCTGACCGGCACCGTTGTCGTGACCGACCAGGCCACGGTGGCGGCGCAGGTCGGGCCGTGCACCGGCACGACGACCCACGCCGCGTACTGGGTGCTCGTCCTCCAGGCCGCGGGCCAGGAACTGCGCGTGCCGATGGTGATCGACCCGGCACCGGCGCCGCTCGCCGCCGTTGCGTCGTACGTGCTAGCGGTCTGCCTGCCGTCCCCGCACATCCCGGTGGCCGCGGGTGGGGCGACCTTCGGCGCGAAGCTGATCCAGGCACAGCTGAACCTGAACAACGTGCTCAGGGCGCCTGCCTCGGGCGGCACGTATCGCTGGCACGTCGTCACGACGCCGTGGCCGAACGGCCCGGGCATGCCGAACGCGGCAGGAACGGTGACCGCGCAGGGCACGGCTGCACTTCCGGGCGCGATCTCGGTCTCGGCGAAGTCCAAGAAGCGCGTCCTGACGATCACGGGGCGTCTCACCGAGGGTGGCCAGGGAATCGGCGCCCGGACGGTGACCCTACGCGTCGGCACGAAGAACTACAGCGTTCGCACGAACGCTTCCGGCACGTTCCGGAAGGTCGTCAGGATCGCGAAGGGCTCGCGCGTGACGATCCGGGCGACTGCGGCTGTCCCGTCCCGGACGGGGGCGTGCACTGCAACGTCGCCGTTCGCGCCGAGGCCGTGCGTGAGCGACACGTCGCAGTTCTTCACCGCGATGCGGTCGATCGTCGCACGCGTCCGTTAGACGAGTCGAACGTGGGCGGGG
>JACCTU010000230.1 GCA_013812235.1 Actinomycetota bacterium
GAGCTGCTCGACGAGGAGCTCGGCATGCGCGCCTCTGCGCTCGGCGACGCGTCGCGCCTGCTCGCCGAGCTCGCCCGACGCGGCCTGCGCACGATCTGCTTCGCGAAGAGCCGCAAGGCGGCCGAGCTCATCCACCGCTTCGCCGTCGACCGGCTCGACGACCCCGCGCTCCGCGCGCGGCTCGCGCCTTACCGAGCGGGCTACACGCCGCAGCAGCGCCGCGAGATCGAGCGGCGCCTCGTGGAAGGCGACCTGCTCGGCGTCAGTGCGACCGACGCGCTCGAGCTCGGGATCGACATCGGCCTGCTCGACTGCGCGATCTCGGTCGGCTTCCCGGGGACGATGGCGTCGCTCCGACAGCAGTGGGGCCGCGCGGGACGCCGCGGGCACGGGCTCGCCGTCCTCGTCGCGAGCGAGGACGCGCTCGACCAGTACTTCATGCGCCAGCCCGAGACGCTGATCGACCGGCGGGTCGAGGCCGCGATCCTCGACCACGCGAACCCCCGCGTGCTCGACGGCCACGTCCGCGCGGCCGCGTTCGAGGCGCCGATCGACGACGCCGACCGCGCGACGCTCGGCGACGAGGCGCTGGACCGTGCCGCCGAGCTCCCCGAGCTCAAGCACACGCCGCGCGGCTGGGTCTGGGCCGGCCGCGACTACCCCGCCGCGCGCATCCCCCTTCGCTCGACGAGCCCAGACTCGTTCACCGTCGTCGACGTCGAGAGCGGCTCGCTGCTCGGCCTCGTCGAGCGGGAGCGGGCGTACTCGACCGTGCACGACGGCGCCGTCTACCTCCACATGGGCGAGCCGTACCTCGTGGAAGCGCTCGACGTCGATGGGCGTCGCGCGCTCGTCGCGCCGTTTTCCGGCGACTGGTACACGCAGGCGAAAAAGGAGACGATGACCGAGATCGCCGAGCCGCTCCGCGTGCAACGGCGGCTCGGGATGGAGGTCACGTTCGGCCGCGTCGTCGTGACCGAGCAGGTGGTCGGCTACCAGCGCAAGTCGATCCGCGACCAGTCGACGATCGACCTCGTCCGGCTCGAGCTGCCGATCACCGAGTTCGAGACGGAGGCGGTCTGGTATCTCCCGGAGCCCGAGCACCTCGAGGAGCTCGACCGAGAGCCGCGCCTGCTCGGCACGCTCCATGCGGCCGAGCACGCGATGATCGCGATCCTCCCGCTCTGGGCGATGTGCGACCGCTGGGACATCGGCGGGCTCTCCACGAACATCCATCCGCAGACCGGGCGCCCCACGATCTTCGTCTACGACGGGCACTCGGGCGGCGTCGGGATCAACGAGCGCGGCTTCGAGGTCTTCGAGGGCTGGGTCGAGGACACCGCCCGCATGCTGGCCGGCTGCCCTTGCGAGCACGGTTGCCCTTCGTGCGTCCAAAGCCCGAAGTGCGGCAACCTGAACGAGCCGCTCGACAAGCAGGGCGCGCTGACGTTCCTCCGCCGGCTTGTCGATTCCCCGTCCGCCCGTTCGTCCTAGAGGAT
This sequence comes from Actinomycetota bacterium, assembly GCA_013812235.1. Lineage (GTDB taxonomy): Bacteria > Actinomycetota > Thermoleophilia > Gaiellales > Gaiellaceae > JACCTU01. Next base: position 1,500 of record JACCTU010000230.1, read on the forward strand.
GCAAACAACCGATTTGAGGGCGAGAGGCAGTACATGCTGCTGATCTACGGCGCCGAGAACGACTGGGCCGCGCGGGGCGACGCCGAGCGCGGAGGCTCATGCAGCAGTACTTCGCGTACACGGACGAGTTGCAGGAGTCGGGGAAGCTCGTCTCGACCGCACCGCTCCAGCCGACCGCCACTTCGCAGTCGGTGCGCGTGCGAGACGGCCGGACGAGCCTCACGGACCCGTACGCGGAGACGAAGGAGCAGCTCGGCGGCTACGACGTGATCGACGTCGACACCCGAGGAAGCCGCGGAGTGGGCGGCGAAGGTCCTGTCCGCGCGCTTCGGGACGATCGAGGTCTGCGCGGTCTCCAAGCTCGCCGGCGGCGGCGAGCTCGCGCCGACGGGGGCTGCAACGACCGTCCGCGTTCGTAACGGCGAGACGACGGTGACCGACGGCCCGTTCGCGGAGACCCGCGAGCAGCTCGGCGGCTGCTTCGTCCTCGACGTCGAGAGCGCTCGACGAGGCGACCGAGCGTACCGGCGCGCGCTCGAGCGCGCCACGAACCCTGTCGAGCCTCGCTTCCTGGAGGGCCGCCTAGAATCGCTCGCGTGACGATGACCGCGACTCTCCGCCGTGTCTTCGTGCGGCGGCCCGGCGAGGTCGGGCGCTGGCGGGAGTACGGCTGGCGCGCCGAACCCGACCCCGTGCGCATGGTCCAGGAGCACGAGGCGCTCGTCGCCGCGCTCGAGGC
>JACCTU010000231.1 GCA_013812235.1 Actinomycetota bacterium
GAGCTGCTCCGGTTTGCGCACCTCGATAGCGTCTACGCCGAGTCGACGCAGCATCGCCGCGTGCTCGCGGAAGTTCCCCTGGACTGCGAGGACGCCGATCTTCACCGGCGCATTTTGCCTGCTGCTACCAGCCGCGAGTTTCGAGCAGCTGCGACGGGTCCAGCGAGGCGGTGGAGATCCCGACCATCGGCTCGCCGAGCCCCGCGGAGACGTCCGCGAGCACCTTCGGGTCGTTGAAGTGCGTCGTCGCCTCGACGATCGCCTTCGCGCGCGTCTCGGGATTGCCCGACTTGAAGATGCCCGAGCCGACGAAGACGCCGTCCGCGCCGAGCTGCATGCAGAGCGCCGCGTCGGCCGGCGTCGCGATCCCGCCGGCGGTGAACGTCACGACGGGGAGCCGGCCGTTCTCGGCCACCCACCGCACGAGCTCGTACGGAGCACGGAGCTCCTTCGCCTCGGAGTAGAGCTCCTCGTCGCGAAGCGACTGCAGCCGCCTGATCCCACCGAAGACCGAGCGCATGTGCGTGACCGCGTTGACGATGTCGCCCGTGCCGGCCTCGCCCTTCGTGCGGATCATCGCCGCTCCCTCGGAGATGCGCCGAAGCGCCTCGCCGAGGTTCGTGCAACCGCAGACGAACGGCACGGTGAACTTCCATTTGTCGACGTGGTGCTCGAGGTCGGCGGGAGTCAGCACCTCCGACTCGTCGATGTAGTCGATCTCGAGCGCCTCGAGGATCTGCGCCTCGACGAAGTGCCCGATGCGGCACTTCGCCATCACCGGGATCGTGACTGCCTCCTGGATCGCGCGGATCATCTCTGGGTCCGACATGCGCGCCACGCCGCCTTGCACACGGATGTCGGCGGGAACGCGTTCGAGCGCCATGACGGCAACTGCGCCCGCATCCTCGGCGACGCGCGCCTGCTCGGCGTTCACGACGTCCATGATCACCCCGCCCTTGAGCATCTCGGCGAGACCCGTCTTGACCCTCATCGTTCCGAGGTCGAGCATCGCGGTCAGTCTACTCGGGAGCGCAATCCTCGCCGCCGTCGTCGCCGGTGAGCCGCCCCAGCAGCTCGGCCAAGACCGCGCGCTCGTCGTCGCCGAAGTGGTCGAGGAAGAGCCGACGGATGCCGGCTACGTGCGTCTTGCCCGCTGCGCGGAGCTTCGTGCGCCCTGCGGGGGTCAGCTGCGCGTAGCTGACGCGAAGATCCTCCTTGCAGGCCACGCGCTCGACGTACCCCGCCCGCTCGAGCCCTTCGAGGAGCCGCGTGATTCCCGACGGCGTGAGCAGCACCTCCTGCGCGAGGTCGACCCTGCGCATCCGGTTGCCGTCGGCCCTCACGAGCCGCATCAGCACCTCGTAGTCGTTGATCGTGAGCCCGTGCGTTTCGACGAGCTCGGACGAGAGCTCGCGGACGACCGCCGCGTGCGCCCGCAGAAAACGAACGAACGGCTCGAATTCGGTCTCGGCCTGCGTCGTCTGTCCGGTCATCGTGCGCTCCATTGACACCTCAAGTATGCCTCGATCCCGCGGCTGGACCGGCCGTCGCTACGGTTCGACGGTGAGCGCGATCGTCGCCGAGCGGCTCGTCCGCGAGTTCAAGGCCGTTCGGGCCGTCGACGGAATCGATCTCGAGGTCGCCGACGGGGAGATCTACGGCTTCCTGGGCCCGAACGGGGCCGGAAAGTCGACGACCGTCCACATGCTGACCACGCTGATGCCGCCCACCGGCGGCCGCGCGGTCGTCGGCGGCTTCGACGTTGTCAAGGACGGCCCGAAGGTGCGCGAGCTGATCGGCGCGGCGCTCCAGGAGGCTGCGCTGGACCCCTTTCTGACGGGCCGTGACCACGTCCGCCTGCAGGCGTCGCTGCACGGCCTGTCACGCGCAGAACGCGCCAGCCGCGGCGGTGAGCTGCTCGAGCGCGTCGGGCTGGCCGACGCCGCCGACCGGAAGATACGCACATACTCCGGCGGGATGAAGCGCCGCCTCGACCTCGCGCTTGCACTCCTGCACAGGCCCTCGATCCTCTTCCTCGACGAGCCGACGACGGGCCTCGACCCGCAGAGCCGTAACGCGCTCTGGGTCGAGGTGGCGCGGCTCGCGCGCGAGGACGGCGTCACAGTCTTCCTCACGACCCAGTACCTCGAGGAGGCGGACGTGCTCGCGGACCGAGTCGGGATCATCGACTTCGGCCGGATCGTCGCCGAGGGCACGCCGACAGAGTTGAAAACGGAGATCGGCCGCCCGACCGTGCAGGTTGCGCCCGCAGACCCCGACGAACGCGACACGATCATCAAGACGCTCGACCGCTTCGGCTCGCCCGTCGAGGCCGAGCCGGGCCGGCTCGCAGTACGTCTGGACGTGGGCTACGACCTCGCCGACGTCGTGCGCGCGCTCGACGCCGAGGGCCTCAAGGTCTTGCACCTCGAGCTCCACGAGCCGTCGCTCGACGACGTGTTCCTCGCGAAGACCGGCCACCGGCTCGAGGGCCAGGCCGAGGCGCAGCCGGAGCCCGTCGGAGCTTGAGCGCAACAGCGCAGATCGCCTTCCTTGGTAGGCGCGCGTTCCTGCGCTCGATCCGACAGCCGGGGCAGATGGCCTTCGCGCTCGTCTTCCCGCTCTTCTTTCTGTTCGTGGTCTCGAGCGGGCTCGACCCCGTTTCTTCGGTGCCGGGCTTTCCCGCCGACTCCTACGTGGACTTCATGTTCGCGATCCCGTTCGTGCACGGTGCGCTCTTCACCGCGCTCAACTCGGCGATCGAGCTCGGCCGCGACATCGACACGGGCTTCCTCAACCGCCTCGCGCTCACACCCGCGCGCGGCATCGCGATCATGCTCGGCAACCTTGCGGGCGGCGTCGCGCTTGTGCTGATCCAGTACTGCATCTACTTTGCCGGCGGGCTGTTGATGGGCGCGCACTTCGAGGCGGGCCTGCTGGGAGTGCCCGTGCTGTTCGTGCTCGCCGCGCTCGGTGCCGTCGCGATCGGCGCCGCGGGCATGACCGTCGCGCTTCGCAGCGGCTCGCCCGAAGCCGTCCAGGGGATCTTCCCGCTCTTCTTCGTCGGCCTGTTTCTGTCGTCGATGAACATGCCGCGCAACCTGATCGAAAACAGCTGGTTCCAGTGGATCGCAACCGTCAACCCGGTCTCGTACCTGATCGAGGGGCTGCGCTCGCTGATCGTCGCCGGCTGGGACATCCAGACGCTCGCGATCGGCTACGGGGTCGCGCTCGGAGCGATCGCGCTGGCGCTGTCGGTGTCGGCGCGCGCCTTCCGCGCGAGGATGACACGCACGTGATCCACGTCGCGTCCGCTGTTGCCTACCGGGTGATCAAGAAGTCGCTCACGAACATCTCCTTCCTGCTCCCCGCCCTCATGTTTCCGGTGATCTTCTTCGTCGGGTTCGCAGGGGCGCTGTCCGGAGTCGACCGCATACCAGGCTTCGACTATGAGCCCGGCTACGAGACGTTCCAGTTCGCGTTCGTGCTGGTGCAGTCCGCGGCGATGGCCGGCGTGTTCACGGGGTTCGGGATCGCGCAGGACTTCGAACGCGGCTTCGCACGGCGCCTGATGATCGCCGCCCCGAGGCGTAGCGGAATCCTCGTCGGCTACGCGATCGCGACGATGATCCGATGGGTCCTGAACACCGCGGTCGTGCTCGCGATCGGTCTGCTGATCGGGATGGAGATCCTGGGCAACGGGCTCGACCTCTTTGCGCTCTTGCTGCTCGGGCTGACCGTGAACCTGATCGGCACACTCTGGGCGGCGGGCGTCGCGCTGCGACTTCGCTCGACGCAGGCGGGGCCGATCATGCAGTTCCCGATCTTCCTGGTGATCTTCCTCGCTCCCGTGTTCGTGCCGATCGACCTGCTCACCGGCTGGATCCACGCGGTCGCGACCGTCAACCCGTTCACGGCGTTCATCGAAGGTGCGCGCAGCCTGCTCGCCGGCTCGACCGAGGAGGTCGGAGTCGCGTTCGGGATCGCTGTCCCGCTCGCGGCGCTGTTCGGGCTCTGGGCGCTGACTGGGTTGCGCTCAGCCGAGCGCGGCTAGCACTTCGGCGACCGGCAGGTAGATCCGCACGGTGTGCCCTCGCCGGCTCGCTCTCCGGCGTTCGACAACTGCAAGCCATTGCAGGCAGAGGGCGGCCCTTGGCCGCCCTCTGGGAATACTGCCCTGCTCGACTCAGCCGCTGAGGGGAACTCACCGCCCGGGTGCCACGTCGGGATCAACAGCGAGCCTTTCCCGCGACGGCGTCTTCGGTGACACGAGCACTTCCGACACGCATGACACGCATGACACGCCTGACAGACGTAACCGTGCGAAATGCGCGTAACCATACGGTGCAATATGGGCCCGCCAGGATTCGAACCTGGGACCGACGGATTATGAGTCCGCTGCTCTGACCGCTGAGCTACGGGCCCGCTGCCCGGCTCAGGGTAACGTGGGTTCCCCCGGCCCGTCCGTTCTGGGCGCCGCTAGGATGCCGCGCGGTGAAGGTCTTCCAGCGCGAATCGCAGTTTCGGACGACCGGGGGCCTGTCCGTCCGCGACATCACCGACGAGGTCAACGAGGTCGTTCGCGAGAGCGGGATCGCGCAGGGGATCGCCTGCGTCTATTCGCCCCACACGACCTGCTGCGTCCGGGTCAACGAGTTCGAGAAGGGGTTCCTCGAGGACTTCGCCACGATGCTGAAGCGCCTCGTGCCGAGCGGCGAGTACTACGCCCACGACGACTGGGACAAGCGCACCGAAAACGTCTGCGAGGAGGACGTCGAGTTCGGCAACGGCCACTCGCACTGCATGTCGATGCTGCTCGGGTCGGCCGGCGAGTCCATCCCCGTGGTCGACGGGAAGCTGCAACTCGGGACCTGGCAGCGGGTGCTCTTCCTGGAGCTCGACCGCGAGCGCGACCGGCGCTGGGTCGTCCAGGTCGTCGGTACTTAGCCCCGCCTGAGCATCTCGACCAGACGCGCCACGAAGGCGCTTTTCGCGTTCTGGTACTCCGCCCGCTCGTGATCCTGCGCGAGGCGGAGCTTCAGCGTGCCGTAGGCATCGCGGTCCTCGTCGTGCGTGCGTAGGTAGTCGCGAAAGCGCACGTAGTCGAGGAACTCCTCGTGCTCCTGCTCGTAAGCGTGCAGGTGGTAGCCGAGCTTGCTGAAGTGCCGCCGGTTCGGCAGCTGCTCGTCGTACGCGCAGGCGTAGCGGTAGCCGAGCTCCTCCAACGCTTCGATGTCGAGTGTGTCGAAAGCCTCGACGGACAGTGCGATGTCGATGATCGGCTTCGCGGCGAGCCCCGGGACGGACGTCGAGCCGACGTGGTCGATCCGGCGCAGCTCCGGGCCGAGCGCTGCGCGGATCTGATCGGCCTCCGCCGTGAACCGCGCGGGCCAGGCGTCGTCGTACTCGACGACCTCGACGCTCACTCGGGTGTGACGTACGCGGCGGTGAGCCCGCCGTCGACGAGGAATGTCGCGCCGTTCACGTACGAGGACTCGTCGCTCGCGAGGAACAGCGCGCCGTTCACGATCTCGCGCGGCTTCGCGAGGCGGCCGGTCGGCCAGTGGATCCGCCGTCGCTCGAGCGCCGCAGGATCGTCGCCGAAGATGTTGAGCAGGAGCGGCGTCTCGACCGGGCCCGGGCAGAGCGCGTTGACGCGGATCCCCTCGCGCGCGAACTGCACCGCGAGCTCCCGGCTCATCGAGAGCACAGCTCCCTTCGAGGCGCTGTAGGAGATCTGTGAGGTCGCGGCCCCGAGGACGGCGACGAACGACGCGACGTTGATCACGGAGCCTCCACCCCGCTCCCGCAGGTATGGGATCCCGTGCTTGCAGCAGAGGAAGACACCCTTCGTGTTCACGCCCTGGACCCGGTCCCACGCTTCGACGGAGGTGTCGAGCACCGACGCGTCGTCGTCGGGCGAGATGCCGGCGTTGTTGTAGAGGACGTCGATCCCGCCGAAGCGGTCGGCGGTCGCGAGCATCATCGCCGCGACCTGCGCCTCGTCGGCGACGTCGACCTGGAACGCGAAGGCACTTCCGTCTGCGCACGAGGCGACGGTCTCCTCGGCGGCGCCGAGCTGCACGTCCGCGACGCAGACCTTCGCGCCCTCCTCCGTGAAGAGCAGTACGGCGTCGCGGCCCATCCCGCCGCCCGCGCCGGTGATCACCGCGACCTTGCCGTCCAGGCGACCCACCTACGCGTCCGTCGCCACGTAGACGTTCTTGACCTCGGAATAGCCCTCGAGCGCCTGCATCCCGAGCTCTCGGCCGAACCCTGACTGCTTGAAGCCGCCGAACGGCGTCGAGTGGCGAACCGATGAGTTCGAGTTCACGGACAGGACGCCCGTCTCGAGCGCTCGGGCGACCCGCAGCGCACGCGCGCCGTCCCGCGTCCAGATCGAGCCTGACAGGCCGTACGGCGTGTCGTTCGCGATCCGAATCGCATCCTCCTCGTCGTCGAACGAAATCACCGCCGCGACCGGCCCGAAGACCTCTTCTCGCGCCACGCGGTCCTCATTCGTCGCTTCGACCAGCGTCGCCGGATACCAGTAGCCGGGACCCTGAGGCACATCTCCCCGGAAGAGGACGTCACCGTCCACGAACGACGCCACGGTCTCGCGGTGCTGCGCAGAGATCAGCGGCCCCATCTCCGTCGTCTCGTCCGCCGGGTCCCCGACCTTGACCCCGCGCGTCGCGGTGATGAGGGAGTCCAGAAAACGGTCATAGACCGAGCTCTGGACGAGCACCCTCGACCTGGCACAGCAGTCCTGGCCGGCGTTGTCGAAAACGGCGTACGGCGCGGCCGACGCGGCCTTCTCCAGGTCGGCGTCCTCGAAGACGACGTTCGCCGACTTGCCGCCGAGCTCGAGCGTGACGCGCTTGATCGTGCCCGCGGCGCCCTGCATGACTCCGCGCCCGACCTCGGTCGACCCCGTGAAGCCGATCTTGGCGACGTCCGGGTGCTCGACGAGGCGCGCGCCGACGATCGAGCCCTTGCCGACGAGCACGTTCAGCACGGCCTCCGGGATCCCCGCCTCGAGCGCGAGCTCGGCGAGCCGGAGCGCCGAGAGCGGCGTCAGCTCGGCCGGCTTCAACACAACGGTGTTACCGCAGGCGAGCGCGGGCCCGAGCTTCCACGACGCGATGTTGAGCGGGAAGTTCCACGGCACGATCAAGCCGACGACGCCGAGCGGCTCCCGGAAGGTCAGGTCGACTCCTCCCGCGACGGGAATCGTCGCGCCGTAGTGCTTGTCGACCGCGCCCGCGTAAAACTGGAAGACGTTCGCGACCATCTCGACCTCGCCCCGCGCGCCGGCGATCGGCTTGCCGACGTTCCGGGACTCGATCTGCGCGAGCTCCTCCTGGTGCTCTTCGACGAGCGTTGCCAGCCTGCGGAGCAGCCGTGCGCGGTCGTTCGGCGCGACGGCCCGCCACCCCGGGTACGCGGCCTTCGCGCGGGCGACGGCGGCGTCGGTCTCCTCCACGCCCGCCTGCGGCAGCTCGGCGATCGACTTCTCCGTCGCCGGGTTCACCACCGTCAGCGTCACGTGGGCGCCGCCGCCTTGTCCTCCCGGTAGGCGCGCGACTGCTCGACGAGCGCCTCGAACAGCGCGCGGTCCTCGCCGGCCTCGGGATGCCACAGCACGCCGATCGCGAAGCGCTTGTCCGGATCCTCGAGCGCCTCGACCGTCCCGTCGTCGGCCCACGCGACCCCGCGCAGCCCTGCTCCGATCCGACCGTAGCCCTGGTGGTGGTGCGACTTGACCGGAGCGCGGTCGCCGAGCAGCCCTCCGAGCTTCGACGCCGTTTCGACCTTCACATCGTGGTCCGCGAACACGCCCGGCGTGTGCTTGTGCCGCTCGTCGCCGACGACCTCCGGGAGGTGCTGCACGAGATCGCCGCCGCGCGCGACGTTCAGCACCTGCGAGCCGCGACACACCGCGAGCACGGGCATGTCGCGCGCGAGCGCCGCGCCGAGGAGCGCGAGTTCTCCACGGTCACGCTCGGGGCGCGTGCCGGTCGTCTCGGGGTGCGGATCCTGGTCGTACGTCGCGGGATCGAGGTCGCTGCCGCCCGAGAAAAGCAGGCCGTCGAGAGCGTCGAGCGTCTCCTCGATCGCCTCGGTGCTCGGCGGCACGAGCAGCGCGCGGCCGCCGGCACGCTCGATCGCCTGCACGTACATGTACGGGATCAGCGCGGAGGGAAGCTCCCACGCACCCCACTGCGCGGGCTCGACGTACGTCGTGATGCCGATCAGGGGGCTGGGGCTAGCCACGCTCGAACAATCGCTCCCGCTCGTAGGAGGTCACGACCTTGTCGAAGAGCCGCTGCTCGGTGTGCGCGTAATTGAGATAGTGGTCGACGACGTCGTCGCCGAACGCGCTGCGCGCGAAGGAGCCTTCTTCGAGCGCCGCGATCGCCTCGCGGAGCGTGTGCGGGAAGCGCTCGGCGTCCGACTCGTAGGCGTTCCCCTCCAGCCGTGCCGGCGGCTCCAGGGCCCGTTCGACGCCGTCGAGGCCCGAGGCGATCAGCGCGGCGAACGCGAGATAGGGGTTCACGTCGCCGCCGGGGATCCGCGTCTCCACGCGCCGCGAGCGACCGCGACCGACCACGCGGAAACCGCACGTGCGGTTGTCCTCGCCCCACGCCAGCGTCGTCGGCGCCCACGAACCGGCCGCGTAGCGCTTGTACGAGTTGACGTTCGGCGCCAGGAAGATCGCGAGCTCCTTCGCGTGCGCGATCCATCCCGCGAGCCACGAGCCGAAGAGAGCCTCGTCGGTGAACGCCGGCTCGTCGCCGCGCCAGAGCGACCCGTGGATGTGGCACGAGCTGCCGATCCAGCTGTGGTCGGGCTTCGCCATGAACGTGATCGACATCCCGTTCAGGTGCGCGAGCTCCTTCGCGCCGTTCTTGTAGATCACGTGGTTGTCGGCCATCGTCACCGCGTCGGCGAAGCGGAAGTTGATCTCCTGCTGACCCGGCCACGCTTCCCCTTTGGAGTTTTCGACTTTGATGCCTGCCGCCTGCATCCCGTTCCGGATCTGGCGGATGAACGGCTCGTCATAGGTGGTCGCGAGCACGTGGTAGTCGAGGATGTACGGCACCGAGGGTGTCAGGTCGCGGTAGTGCTTCTCGTGCGCCTCGGCGTAGGTGTCCTTGAGCAAATAGAACTCGAGCTCGCTCCCGAACATCGGCTCGTACCCCGCGGCACGTGCGCGCTCGACCTGCTCGTTCAGTACCTGCCGCGGCGACGGACGCACCGGCGTGCCGTCGTGCCAGAGCACGTCGCCGAGGACGAGCGCCGTGCCCTCGAGCCAGGGGATCCGCCGCAGCGACGCGAGATCGGGCTGCACGCGGAAGTCGCCGAACCCCCGCTCCCAACTCGCGATCCCGTAGCCGGGGACCGGGTCCATCTCCATCTCGAGTGCGAGCAGGTAGTTGCAGCCCTCCATGCCGTGCTCGAC
>JACCTU010000076.1 GCA_013812235.1 Actinomycetota bacterium
GGTCGTGCGTCGGGAAGCCGAGCGAGGCGTCGATCAGCGCTTCCAGCTCCTCCGAGAGCGCGTGTTCGAGCCGATCTGCCTCGGCGTGCACTGCCTCCAGGGGCAGGCCCAGCTGAGTCGAGAGGTACTGCTCGAGCAGCCGGTGGTGGCGGATCATCTCGATCGCCACGAGCTCGCCCCTCCGGGTCAGCCGCGCGCCGCGGTAGGGCTCGTGCTCTGCAAGGCCGAGCTGGGCGAGCTTCTTCAGCATCCCGGTCGCGGATGCAGGTGCGACCCCCATTCGGCCGGCGAGCGCCGAGGTGGAGGCCCGGCCGCCGGCCTGGAGCTTGTAGAGCTCCTTCACGTAGTCCTGGACGGATGTGGAGAGGCTTGCGGTCTCGCTCAAGGTTCCTCTAATATACATTTTAGACATGACAAAATTCAGCAGAAAGAGGCTTCTCGGCGCCGTTGTGCCGCTCGTCGCGGCCGGCCCGCTGGCCCGAGTCGCCTTTGCCGAGACCGAGCGTTCCGCGACCCACGAAGGCCACGACCAGACACATGCACCGGAGGGGCATGCCGCGATGATCGGGACCGAGGCTCCCTCGATCCCGCGCAGCCCGGCGATCGACGCGTTGCTCACACCCCCGCCGGCGCTTCCGCACCAGCCGGGCCGCGTCCGCGACTACACGCTCGTCGCGCGCGACGTCGAGATCGAGGTCGCACAGGGCATTTACTACCCCGCGTGGACGTACAACGGCACCGCCCCCGGGCCCGTGATCCGAGCGACCGAGGACGACCTCCTCCGCGTCCAGTTCCGCAACGAGGGCGAGCACCCGCACACGATCCACTTCCACGGCATTCACCCCGCGAACATGGACGGCGTCTTCGAGATCATTCCGACTGGTGGCGAGTTCACGTACGAGTTCCCCGCGAGGCCGTGGGGAATGCACCTCTACCACTGTCACTCGACCCCGCTGAAGAAGCACATCCACAAGGGCCTCTACGGTGCCTTCATCATCGACCCGCCGAAGCCGCGCAAGCCCGCGCAGGAGCTGGTCATGGTGCTGAACGGGTTCGACACCGACGGTGACGGCGGAAACAACTTTTACGCGGCCAACGGCCCCGCGTTCTACTATGCGCGCTACCCGATCCGCGTCTCGCGCTCGCAGACGGTTCGTATCTACCTCGCGAACTTGACCGAGTTCGACCTGATCAACTCGTTCCACCTGCACGGCGACTTCTTCCGCTACTACCACACGGGCCGCGAAGAGGTCGTCGAGTACACCGACACGATCATGCTCTGTCAGGGTGAGCGCGGGATCCTCGAGATCGACTTCGCGAACACCGGCCGGTACATGTTCCACGCGCACCAGTCGGAGTTCACCGAGCTCGGGTGGATGGGCTTCTTCGACGTGGTCGAATGACGGAGATCGCAGCGCGCATGTCCGGGGCGTGGCGCCTCTGGGCGCTGGTCCCGCTCGTCGCGCTCGTTGCGATCGTGTCGCTCTTCGCCACTACCGGCGGCTCGCTGATCGACCTTCTCGGTCGCACCCCGCCGCCCGCAGATGCCTTCGACGTGCGTCGGGTCGAGTTCAAGCCAGGCGAGATCAAGGTTCGCGTGACGAACCCGCAACCGGAAGACCTCACGATCGCCGCCGTAACGGTGGACGACGCCATCGTCCCGTTCAGCATCGACGGCGAGCGCACGCTGGAGCGGCTGCGCTCGTCGACGATCGTGATCCCGTACGCCTGGGTCGCCGACGAGCCGATCTTGATCGGGATCACCAGCTCGTCGGGGATCGAGACCGCGCACGAGGTCGCAGCTGCGGTGGAAACGCCCGAGGCGTCAGCCAAAGGCTTTTTGGGCTTTGGCCTCGTCGGACTCTTCGTCGGCGTGGTCCCCGTCGCGCTCGGGCTGCTCTGGCTGCCGTCGCTGCGGCGCGCCCGGCCCGAGTGGCTTGCGGCGTTCATGGCGCTGACTGCGGGGCTGCTCGCGTTCCTCGCGCTAGAAGCGCTCTCGGAGGCATTCGCGCTGCAGGCGGCGCTGCCGTCGGCGCTCGGCGGAGCGGGCATCGTCCTGCTCGGCTTCGTCGTCTCCTACCTGACGCTGACGTACCTCTCGCACAAACTCGCCGCCCTCGCGACGCTTGTGGCGGTCGGGATCGGGCTGCACAACTTCGGTGAGGGGCTCGCGATCGGGACCTCGTTCGCGTTCGGCGAGCTCGCGCTCGGGACGTTCCTGATCATCGGCTTCATGGTCCACAACGTGACCGAGGGCCTGGGGATCGCCACGGCGACGACCGAGGAGCGGCGCGCGTCGTACGCGCGGCTCGGGCTGCTTGTCCTGATCGCGGGGGCGCCTACGATCCTCGGCACATGGACCGGCGGCTACGTGCGGAGCGACGTGCTCGGCGTGGTCTTCTTCGCGGCTGCGGCTGGTGCGGCGTTCGAGGTGGTCGTCGAGGTCGGGCGGTGGCTGCGGACGCGCGCGCCCGGGGGCCTGACGAGCGGCTGGGTGCTCGGCGGCTTCCTCGGCGGCGTCACGATCATGTACGTGACCGGCCTGCTCGCCGGCTGAGCCCGCCTGCAGCCGCGGCGACGGCGAACGCCGCGACAAAGCTCGGGATCGAGACGCCGATCGAGTCGAGACCACCCGTCGGCGGCCGCACGGACTCGACGGCGTCGACCCACCAGCCGGGGCCGGTCGGGTGGAGCCATTGGTAGACGGCGAAGCCGATGAGCCAGGCGGCGAGCAGCGCGGGTCGCACGGCCGGCGCGTCGAAGACGTCGCTGCGCGAGTACCGAGCACCGATCAGCAGCCAGTGCGCAAGCAGGACGCCGAGCAACGGGACGAAGAACGCGCCGAGCAGGAAGAGGAAGTCCTGGTAGCGCCGCAGATCGAACGCGAGCGCACCGATCGTCGCAGCGACCGAGACGAGCGCGACGAGCGCGCGCTGCGGCGCACGGGGAACGAGGTTTTGGAGCGAAACCGCTGTGGAGTAGATGTTCGCAAAGGCCTCGTCGGTCTCGTCGAGCGTGACCGCGAGCACCGCGAGTGCCGCCGCCAGGCCCGCGCCGACGACCGCCGCGGGCAACTCCGCGGGGTCCGAGAGCCCGCGCGTCAGCACGAGCAGCACGCCGAGCACGAGCATCCACGTCGCCGCGACGAAGTAGCCGACCCCAGCGCCCCACCACGCCGAGCGCCGGTCGCGCGAGAAGCGCGTGTAGTCGGGGATCAGCGGGACCCACGAGACGGTGATCGCGATCACGAGGTCCATCCCGATCCACAGCGTGAGGCCGCCCTCGGCCTCTGCGTGCCAGAGCTCGGAGAGGTTCGCTTCGGATGCGGCCCACCAGCTTAAGTACGCG
>JACCTU010000029.1 GCA_013812235.1 Actinomycetota bacterium
CGCCCTGTACCCTGGTATATGGTCGATATGGTAGAACTACCTGGGTAAGCGACGGCGGAGGTTCGGATGGACGTTGCGTGCTACTTGCCGGAGGAGATCGGGGCTCGCGCGAAGGCGGCGGACCTCCCCTTCTCACGGCTGCTCCGAGACGCTGTGACCGACGAGTTGGAGAGGAGAGAAGCGATGAAGCAGACGCTGAACGAGCCGACGGTCTACGAGGTCACCGTCGAGGACGACGACAACCGCACCTACGTCGGCCGGATCACCGGCGCGCTGATCGCGAGCGACCACCGCGACGAGGTGACGGTCTACCTGACGACGGACGAGCGCGTCATCGTCCACGACGAGCGGGACGCGAAGTACCACGAGCTGCGCGACCCCGTCACGCAGCTTCGCGACTGGCTCTCGGACGGCGCGTACGCCGATGCGCTGCGCGCGCTCGGCGAGACGCCGTTGATCGACCTGTGAGCGCGAAGCTGTGAGCGCGAAGCTGGAACGCACTAGCACGCCCGGCATCTACCGGAAGGGCGCCCGCTACGTGGTCGTGTTCCGCGACGCGCAGGGCAGGCAGCGCAAGCGGTCGGCCCGCACGATCGCGGAGGCGCGGACGTTGAAGGCAGCGCTGACGACCGATGTGAGGCGGAACGAGTACGTCGAGGAGACGCGGCTCGCGTTCGCCGACTACGCGGCCCGGTGGATCGAGACGTACGAGGGCCGAACGGCGCGCGGAATCCGCGCCGGGACGCTGCGCGACTACCGGCGTGCGCTCGGCCTCGACGAGCACGGCGAGCAGACCGGCGGCGGCGCGGTCGCGTACTTCGGCAGGACGCCGCTCGCGTCGATCCGCCCGCAGGACGTGAAGGCGTACGCGGCGCACGTCGCCGCGCGCGGCGTCGCACGGAACACGGTGCGCCTCGCGGTCGCCCCGGTGAAGGCGCTGCTCGCGACGGCGCACGAGGAGGGTCTGATCCGCGCGAACCCGGCGGCGGGGTTGCGGCTCGGCCGCGCGGTCGCGAAGTCTCCGGTGAAGGAGACGCACGCGCTGACCGAGGACGAAGTCGTCCGCGTGCTGGGGGAGGTTCCCGAGCGCGATCGGCTCCTCTGCGAGGCGCTGGCGCAGACAGGCCTACGGATCTCGGAGGCGCTGGCGCTGACGAAGGCGGACATCGACTTCGGCCGCCGCCGGTTGTCGGTGTCGCGGCGGTTGTACGACGGCGAGCTGGACGCGCCGAAGTCGAAGCACGGCGTCCGCCGTGTTCCCCTCTCCCCCGAGCTGGCCCGGCGGTTGTGGCTCGTGCTCGCGACGAAGCCCGGCGAGGCGGTCGTGTTCCCCGGCGTCGATCGGACGGGGCTGTACCGCGTCGTGCGTGCGGCGGGGGAGCGGGCGGGGATCGAGTGGCCGGTCGGGCTGCACACGTTCAGGCACTCCGCGGCGTCGATCATGTTCCGCCGAGGCGTGCCGAAGGAGGCGATCCGCAGGCTGCTCGGTCACCACTCGTGGGACTTCACCGCCGGGACGTACGTGCACCTGGACGACGACGACCTGCCGGACGGCGCGATCGTCGGCGACCTCACCGCTAACACGCGGCCTGAGATCGTCGATGCTGACGGGGTGACAGGCGAGGCCGAGGCGGTCTAGGTGGCGACGTGGAGCGAGGCCACCCAGGCCACAAAGGCGGCGCAACTCGTGCTCGACCTTCGTCCACGGGCGGGGCAACACGAGGGCAACTAGACCGGACGAGACGGGACGAGACGAAACGACGGCCTCGAAGGCCACTATCGCGTAGCAGGGCCGATTGCCCAGACCGGACGAGACGTACCGAGACGCTCGGCGCAACTCAAAATCCGGTGGCCCTCGGGCCGTGTGGGTTCGATTCCCACCTTCGGCATCGACGAACGTGGGCTGCACGCCCCCCATCAGGAGCGGCGTCTCAGCCTTGGACGCCCTCGGGCCGTGTGGGTTCGATTCCCACCTTTGGCATCGACGAAAGGGCTGCTAGCGCGGCCCTCTCTCGTCCCCGGCCGACGAGGAGACCGAGGAGCCGGAGGTCGTCATCGGCTGCCCCGGGTGCCGCGAGCGGGAGTTCGGGCAGCCGGGGCAGACTGACGTGGCTGACCAGCGGGGTGGCGACGCCGGATAGACCGCGATCAGAGGAGCCCCTCGAGCTCGGTGACCGCGCGCACTCCGCCGCCGTAGGAGGCGACGACCCCGGCCATGCGCGCGGCGGCGTCGCGAATGTCCGACGCCTCGAGTGTGCGAACCGTCGCATCTCGGATCGTCGCCGCGTTCGCATCTTGCGGTAATCCCACGCCTGCACCCAGCTCCTCCACGCGGGCGCAGTTCCCGTCCTGATCGCGGCCGAGTGGAATGCACACCAGCGGCACAGCGCACGCGAAGGCGGCCATGATCGTTCCCATCCCGCCGTGCGTGATCAGAAGGTCCGCGTGCGGGAGCACAACGAGATGGGGCACACACTTCCGGGCGACGACCTGCGACGGGACGTCGACCTCGCGAGCATCGAACTCCGTTCCCGTCAAGAGCAGGACACGTGCGGAAAGACCGTCGAGCGCGCGGAAGATCCGCGCCAGAAGATCCTCCTGGTGCATGTACATGCTGCTCAAGCTCACTACGACAAGCGGCTCGCCGTCGTCCGAGGGCCAAGGCGATTCCCACGCGAGCTCGCTCACGTCCTCCTCGAACAGAGGACCGACGTGCACGACGTTGTCCAGCGGCTCCTCCCACGGATCGAACTCGGGAAGCATCGCGACGAGCACGCTGTCCGCCCGATCCATCAGCTCGATCGAGACGGGCCGACCGTGGAGGGAGATCGACTCCAAGCCGAGCTGCGCTCGCGCCTCGTTCGTCATCGCCGCGTCCTCCTCGGCCCAATCCGAACGGAAACTTCCGTGGAACCGGTACGCCGTGTGCGCGAAGGTGACCTGCTTGACGCCGATCCGTTCGGCTGCCGACAGCGTGCTGCGCAGCTGCTGGTCGATCACGACGACGTCCGGCCGATGCATCTCGGCGGCGTCGAGCAGCGCTTCGGGAATGCGCAACCCCCAGAGCGTCGGCTTCAGGAACTCTTCCCACTGGTCCTCGAGCGCACGCCCCTTCGACGGGTCGAACTCGCACTCGGGCGGCATCGCGACCCACTCGCAGCCTGCAGCCTCGACACGCGCCCGGTGGATCTCGGGGGCGAGTACGTGGACGGCGTGACCGCGAGCCGCTATGAGGCGAGCGAGCCCGAGTTCCGGCTGCGTCCCGCCTCCCGACTGCCAAATGACGAACAGAAACCGTCCGAGGCTCCGTGGGAAAGACATGAGGAACGTCCTATCATCGCGTTGGGATGGCGACAACGGCGCCGCGTTACACCAAGGTCGCCGGCGTCCACGTCGCGTACAAGGTCGCAGGCTCCGGGTCGACCGATCTCTTGGTCATTCCCGACGGCCTGATTCCGATTGAGGCGATGGAGACCGAGCCGTCGTTCGCGCGGTTCCTGCGCCGCCTTTCCGGCTCGTTCCGTGTCATTACCTACGACCGGCGCGGGATGGGACTGTCCGATCCCGTCACGACGTCCGATCCACCGACGCTCGAGCAGTGGGTGGAGGACGCCGAAGCCGTCCTGAGCGAGGTCGGCTCCGACCGGGCCGCGATCCTCGCCATGGCCGAAGGAACATTCGTCGCGGCACTCCTCGCCGCGATGAGACCGGAGCGTGTCTCACACCTCGTTCTCGTGAACGGGACACCGGGGGTCACCGCGGAGCCGTTTCGGCACTGGGGAGTCGCCGCCAACACGTTGGAACTGCTCGACGAGACAATCGAACAGCAATGGGGTGAGGTCGACTTCGGAATCCCGCTGTTCGCCCCGAGCGCGGTCGGCGACGCGAGCTACCGCGAGTGGATCAAGGGGGCCGCCCAACGGTCGCTCAGTCCGGCAACGGCCAATGCAGTCTTCGACGTTCTCTTCCGAAGCGACGTCCGTGACGTTCTGCCGTCGATCCGCGCACCTACGCTCGTTATTCATCGAAGTGGGAACCGCTACCTGACGTCCGAGCACGGAAAGTACCTCGTCGAGCACATTCCTGGCGCGATCTACCGCGAGGTCGAGGGCGCCGACCACGTTCCCTACCTCGGCGACCACGGGCCGATTCTGGACGCGGTGGAAGACTTCCTTGCCGGCTCCCGCCGCATCGTCGACACCGACAGGTTTCTCACGACCGTGCTCTTCACCGACATCGTTGGCTCGACGGAGCACGCGGCGCGCCTCGGCGACCACGGCTGGCGACTACTGCTCGACGATCACAACGCGATTGTTCGCCGCGCGCTGGCCGACTATGGAGGCCGGGAGATCGACACGGCGGGGGATGGGTTCCTTGCCACCTTCGACGGGCCCGCGCGTGCGATCCACTGCGCACGAGCTGTGTGCGCGGCTGTCCGTGGGCTCGGCATCGAGATCCGCGCGGCGGTCCACACCGGCGAGTGCGAGCGCGTCGAAGGGAAGATCATGGGGATCGCCGTCCACACTGGGGCGCGGCTCGCCTCGCTCGCGGGGTCCGGCGAGGTCGTCGCTTCGCACACGGTCAAGGACCTCGTCGCCGGCTCCGGTATCGCGTTCGACGATCGCGGCTTGCACGAGCTTCGAGGTGTGCCGGGCGAGTGGCGGATCTACGCCGTCGCGGAGTCGGACTTCGTAGGCTGACGCGGTGCGGATCGGCGTGCTCACCGGCGGCGGGGACTGTCCCGGCCTGAACGCGGTCATCCGGGCCGTTGCCCGCAGGTCGTTCTCGCACGGGCACGAGGTGCTCGGGATCCGGGCCGGGTGGAAGGGGCTCGTCGACGGGATGATCGAGCCGCTCGGCGCCCGCGAGATCTCCGGGATCCTCCCCCGCGGCGGGACGATCATCGGCACTTCGCGCACGAACCCGTTCAAGACCGACTCCGTCGACCGCGTGCTCACGAACTTCCGGGAGGCGTCGCTCGACGCGCTCGTCGCGATCGGGGGCGAGGACACGCTCGGCGTGGCGGCGCGGCTCTACCGCGAGCAGGACTTTCCGGTCGTCGGCGTGCCGAAGACGATCGACAACGACCTCTCCGCCACCGACTACACGTTCGGGGTCGACACAGCGGTCACGGTCGCGACCGAGGCGATCGACCGGCTGCACACGACGGCCGAGTCGCACAACCGCGTGATGGTCGTCGAGGTGATGGGACGGCACACCGGGTGGATCGCGGTGATGAGCGGGATCGCGGGGGGAGCCGACGTGATCCTGATCCCGGAGCAGCCGATCACCGTCGAGCAGGCCTGCTCCGAGATCCGCCGCCGCCACGGGCGTGGGCTCGACTTCTCGATCGTCGTCGTCAGCGAGGGCTACGAGCTGACCTACGACTCGGGCGAGCAGCGGCTCGTCGGCGAGGAGGCGCGCGAGACCGACCAGTTCGGCCACGTGAAGCTCGGCGGCGTCGGCGGCGAGCTTGCACGGGAGATCGAGGAGCGCACCGGCTTCGAGACGCGCGTGACCGTGCTCGGCCACGTGCAGCGCGGCGGCTCCCCGACGCCGCGTGACCGCGTGCTCGCGACGCGGTACGGGTTGAAGGCGGCAGACCTCGCGCACGAGGGCAGGTTCGGGCGGATGGCCGCGCTGCACGGCGACGACATCGTCGACGTCTCGCTCGAGGAGGCGACCTCGGAGCTGAAGACCGTGCCGCACGAGTGGTACGAGGTCGCGAAGGCGTTCTTCGGCTAGTCGTCGTGCTCGTCGTCGCTCGGGCCTGCGGCCGTGGGCACGATTCGCTCGAGCGAGTGCAACATCAACAGCAGGTCGCGCTTCGCGCGTGCTCGCCCGATTCGTGGATCGACGTGGATGCTCGCCGCGTACAGCGATCCGTGCTCAGTCCACGCTGCGATGAGATGATTCGCCTCGTGGCCGAGCCCGCGCTCGTACAGGGTGACGGTACGAGGGCCGATCCGGATCCGGCCGCTTCGCTTCTGCCAACAGGGGACGTCCTCGTCCCCGCGGAGGTTGTCGCAGCGGGGGCCCCTCAGCGAGCCCGGATAGCCGCTGAGCACGACGTGTGTCTCGGCGCTCCTGAGCTCGGAGTCGTGGAACCCGATCTGGTAGCTCCGGTCGCTGTCGACCGAAGGATGGTGAGCCTCCGCGACGAGCGGATCGGGGAGCCAACCGGGACAGTAGATGGGCGCGCCGACGCGTGTTGCGAGTTGTCGCCACCCCTCACGGAAGGCGGCTGGGCAGAACGACAGGTCTGGTCGTCGTTGCGGAGACGGGGGCGCCCTTGTCCTCGTCGGTCGTACAGCTCGAGAGGACGGCGACACCCGCGAACGACACGATCGTCACGATGAGGACGTGACTGCGCACGCCCGAAGGTTAGCTAGGGGCGTTCAGTCGACGAGGATCAGCGCGTCGGTCGGCGCGTAGTCGTCGGTCAGCACCGGCACGTCGCGCGTCGGGACGAGCCGCTCGTAGCGGCCGCGAATCGCTTCGGTCAGGTCGGGAGCGCGCGGGTGCTCCGCCTTGACGTCGGCCCAGCGCTCGAGCAGGAAATCGCGGCTCGGCAGCGCCCCCTCGCCCGCGACGACGATGATGTTGCGGATCGCGGTCGCGTCGCGCCGGAAGTCGACCGGGTGCACCGCGACGCTCGGGAAGACCGAGCGGTAGGTGCGGTAGAACGCGCGGAAGAGCTTCGAGTTCTGCCCCTCGACGGCGCCGATCACGTTCGCGACGACGATCCCACCGGGCGCGAGCCGATCGCGCACGAGCTCGAGGAACTCCTGCGTCGTCAGATGGAACGGCAGGGCATCCGAGTAGTACGCGTCGAGCACGATCACGTCCCAGCGCCGCTCGTTCTGCTGGAGGTAGCGGCGGCCGTCCTCGACCTCGACTTCGAGCCTCGGGTCCTGCGGCAGCGCGAACCAGCGTCTCGCGACGTCGACGACTTCGGGGTCGAGCTCGACCGCCTGCACCTGGAGGTCGGGGAAGTCGCGCCACGCGCGCTTCGGCGCCGAGCCGCCACCGAGTCCGACGTAGAGCGCGTTCGCCGGGTCGAGGCGATAGGCGAACGCCAGGGACAAGTAGGCCACGTAGTCGAACGGCGTCGTATAGGGGTCGCCGAGGTCCATCGCGCTCTGGAACGAGCTGTCGAAGCGGAGGTAACGGTCGGTGTCATCCTCGACCACGGCGATCGAGTGGTACGCGCTGTCCTTGCGGTAGCGGACGCGGAAGCCCTCGGCCGCGTAGTCCGTGCTGCCGGCGATGCTCCCTTCGCGAAGGCGGTAGATCGGCGAGTAGTTCTCCGCAGCGGCGGCGGTGAGCGTTCCGCCCTGCTCCGGCGCGAGCGACGACGAGAGCGCCGCGGCCGC
>JACCTU010000032.1 GCA_013812235.1 Actinomycetota bacterium
CTCGTGAGCGAAGCGATCGTCCCGGCCATCGGGGTTTGACCTGACCACACGGCCGTCGGTGCAGGGTTACCTAGAGTGCCAGCCCTTCGCCTCCGGGCTGACGGCCGCCCGCACTCCTGACACCGCAACGCCCCCGCCTCCT
The DNA here is from genome assembly GCA_013812235.1 of Actinomycetota bacterium. GTDB lineage: Bacteria > Actinomycetota > Thermoleophilia > Gaiellales > Gaiellaceae > JACCTU01. The sequence continues at coordinate 143 of JACCTU010000032.1, forward strand.
CCTGCGAATGGAAGCCGTACTCGCCGAGCCATTGCTTTCCGCTGTCTTTCCAGACGCCCGAAACCACAGGAGCTATGCGGCCCCCAGAGCTGTCGCACTGCTCGTCGCATGGGGCGTGGAGCCGGATGTTCTCAGCCGTCGGAACGGGGGAAGCGGGAACCGTGGAGGGGCGCAACGATTAGTGTTGTGACGCTCCTACACCCAATCCGAGGTACCCGATGACCAGGTTCGTCGTCGACGCGAGCGCCATCCTCCACCTGGCGAGCGCGGGGGTCGAGGTCCCAGACGCGCACCAGCTCCTCGCACCGACGCTCCTTCGTTCCCAAACGCTGTCGGCTCTGCACGAGGCCGTCCAGCGGGGCGAGATCCCGGCCGACGTCGCGCGTGACCGCCTCACCCGCATCGGGCGCATGTCGATCAGGCTCCTCGGCGACGCCGTGCTCCGGCGTCGGGCCTGGGACCTGGCGGATCAGTTGGGTTGGGCCTCGACCTACAACGCCGAGTACGTCGCACTCACTCAGCTGCAGGCAGACGCGTTCGTGACCCTGGACGCGGAACTGGCGCGCAGCGTCGAAGGGATCGTCGCGACCGCGTCGATTGACTCGCTGCGCTAGGAAGGTACGGCAGGCTTCGAGCTCACCTGACGAACGTCTATCGCAAGCTCGGGACGGCCAACCGTTACACGCGGCCGCGGAGGGCCAGGACGTTCGCGACGAAGCGGCGGGTCTCCGGGTAGAGCCCGTCTTTTTGCACTGCGGCCGGGCCCTGGTAGTACGCGCCGACGGCACGGCGGACGTTGCCCTTGAACTCGTCCAGTAGATGGTCGAGGTAGGCGACGCCGACGCGGATGTTTCCGTCCGTCGTCCGCGGCACGCGCTGGCCGATGACGAAGAGCTCGACGAAGTCGCGCGTCGCCGGAATTACCTGCATCACGCCGGAGGCGCCCACCGACGAGCGCACGTGCGGCTGGAACCCCGATTCCTGCCACGCGAGAGCGCGCACGAGTTTCGCGGTCACGCCGTAGTGGGCCGCCCAGCGGTCGATGGAGGCGGTGACCGACGTCCTGCGGGCGACCGTCTGGCCCCTAGGGACGACGAGCGTCGCGCCGATGAGCAGCACGCCCGACGGATCGAGCTTGTTGGTGCTCGCGAGTGCGCGCACGGTCGTTCGGTTGCGCTCGGCGATCGCCGTGAGCGTCTCGCCCGGCTGAACGACGTGGCGCTTAGTCGCCTTCTTCGCTTTCTTCGCCGTCTTCGCCTTTTTCCCGGCGACGAGCGCGGCCCGCGTCGCCTTGCCGACGATCCCGTCCACGGGCAGGCCCGCCTTGCGCTGAAACTTCCGAACGAGCTCTTCGGTCGCCGGGCCGAAGTTGCTGTTCAGGCGCTGCGGCGGGAGACCGCGCTTCGCGAGCAGGAACTGCAGCACCGAGACGTCGAAGCCGACCTTGCCGCGCCTGAGCGTGCGCACGCCGAAGAGCGGCCGGCCGTAGCGCCCGAGCGCCACGCGCGTCTGCTTACCGACCTTCCCGTCCGTTGCCAGCCCGCGCTCGCGCTGGAAGGCGACGACGGCGCGGTTCGTCATCAGCCCGGCGATGCCGTCGATCGGCCCCTTGTAGTGGCCGAAGCGGTACAGCGCGACCTGGAGGCCGGCGACCTCGTACGGAGCCATGGCCGAGGCACCCGCAGGGGCGAGGACGGCCAGCGCGGCGACCGCGAGAAAGGTGGCGAAACGGCGCACGGGTCCTGCCACTACTCGGTCGTCCGCGGTTCTCCTTCTCCACCCCGCATGGCTCCTGGCGTTATCCTCGCCGCATGAGCACGCTCGGCGACCTGATGCACGACACCTTCGTCACGGTGGCGCCCGAGGACACGATCGGGGAGGCCGCCCAGAAGATGGTGGACGCCGGCCGCGGGGCCGCAGCCGTGTCCGATTTCGGCCGGCTGATCGGGATCCTCACCGACCGCGACGTGATGCGCTCGGTCGCGGCCCGGACGCACTCCTCTGAGGAGCGCGTGCGCGCGTGGATGACACCGGACCCGATCACGGCCCGCCCGGACGTCACGGCGGACGAGGCGGCGAAGATCATGCTCGACAACGGCTTTCGCCACCTCCCGATCGTCGACGGCGAGCGCGCGATCGGGATCATCAGCATCCGCGCGGTCCTTCGCGCGGCCACCCAGGAGTAACGCGTGAACCCAGACCGGTTCGAGCCCGCGCTCCACGCGCTCTTCGACGAGTTCCCAGTCTCGCCCAACCCGAACGGCCGCCGTTTCACGCGCGTCCTCGACGAGGTGCCCGGGCTCGCCTGCGAGAACAACCTCGCGCTGCTCAACCTCGCCGCAAGCATGCTCGAGCCCGAGGAGAGCTACGTCGAGGTGGGCTCGCTCCGCGGCACCTCGCTGATCGCCGCCATGGTCGGGAACGACGACGCCGACTTCGTCGCGATCGACGACTTCTCGATGAAGGACGCCTCGCGCTCGCAGCTCGAGAGCAACATCGAGCAGTTCGGTCTCAACCTGCCGACGATCGTCGAGGGCGACGCCTTCCAGGTCATCCCGTCAGGCGCGCTCGCGGGGAAACGCGTGGGTGTCTACTACTACGACGCCGGTCACGCGTACGAGCAGCAGTTCGACGGCCTGCGGATGATTGAGCCGTGGCTCGCCGACCGGGCGCTGCTGATCGTCGACGACACGGACTGGGAGCAGGTCGAGCAAGCGACGCGCGACTACCTGGAGCAACAGCCCAAGGCGCGCCTGCTCGTGTGGATCCCTGGCAAGGACAACGGCTACCCGCACTGGTGGGAGGGTGTGAAGGCGTTCGCGTGGGAGTCGGACGCCGGTGTATTGCCGGAGCCAACGGCGCGCGCAGCGGCCGTCGTCGAGCTAGGCGTCGAGCGTTAGCACCCAGGCGTTTTCGCGGATGATCGGTACGGCGTTGCCGTCCGCTGCGAGCCCGTCGACATCGACACTGGGGCCGCCGATCATGAAGTCCACGTGGACGCTGGAGTCGTTGACGCCGGCTTCGGCCATCTCCTGCGCCGTCATGTCGGCGCCGCCCTCGACGGCCTCCTGAAGCGCCTGACCGAACGCGATGTGCGATGTTGCGTTCTCGTCGAACAACGTGTTCAGGAACGTGATCCCGGTCCGCCCGACGCGGGAGTCGCCGTCGACGAGCGCGACTTCCCCGAGGTGCTTCGAGCCCTCGTCGGTCTCGATCTGCTTGCGCACGACTTCTTCGCCGCTCGACGCCTTCACGTCGGCGATCTCGCCGTTCGCGAAGCGCAGCTCGAGATCGCGCACCACCGTCCCCTGCAGCACGAGCGGCATCGTGGAGCGCACGATGCCCTCCGTGCGGCGCAGGTCCGGCGTGGTGAACACCTCTTCCGTCGGGAGGTTCGGCACGTGTGTCTGGCCCCAGGCCGTCTTCGTCTCCGCCGCCATCCAGCGAGAGCGGGGCGACAGACCGACGGTGAGGTCGGTGCCGGGACCAGTGAATCGGACCGCGTCGAAGCCGCGTGCGTTCAGTGATGCGGCTCGCGCCTTGAGTGTCTTGATGTGCTCGCGCCACGCGGCGACTGGGTCGGCCTCGTCCAGCCGTACGGTCGAGCCGACGGCCTCCCAGAGCCGGTCGACGTCCGGCTCGCCGAGCACCGCCTCGGCCCAACCTGGGTTCGGGCTGCCGATGATCGCCCAGGAGAGCTTCCCGGTCGCGACGAGCTCGAGCTGTCGCGTCCGGAGGTCCTTCATGCGCGCCTTCGCGACGCGCCCTTGGTCGAGGCTCGAGAAGAGGTCGGGCTCGGCGTCCCCGACGAGGAGCAGTACGGCTCCCTGACGCTCGGCAACGTCTTCGAGGCGGGCGAGCAGCCACGAAGGGGTCGATTCGAGCTCTTCCTCGGGGCCGTGCTCGATCAGAGAGCGGCGGACGTGGGGATCGGTGACGTTGAGGTCGACCCAGCGCGCGCCGACCCGATAGGCCGCGTCGGCGGCGGCGCGAGCGAGCTCAAGGTGCTCCGGAAAGCAGTTGATCTGGAGGTCCTGGCCCGGCTGGAGGTTCACGCCGATCTCCACGGCCAGCCGTGCGTACCCCTGGAGCAGCTCGTCTGTCGTCATGATTCGCGAACCATAGTCGCGCTTCGGGTCTGCATCGTCCTCGCACTGCTCGTCGTCCCGTCGGCTCGAGGAGCGACGAGCATCCTCGCGATCGGCGACTTCGGCGTCGGTGGCGAGCGCCAGCGGGTGCTCGGTACAGCGGTGCGCGACTACGAATCGCGGCGCTCCGCCGATTTGCTCCTGACGCTCGGAGACAACGACTACACGCGCGGCGTCTCGTTCGCGACGAACTGGACCTCCACGTTCGGGTGGCTGAGCGCCGCGAGGGTCGGCGTCGCCGGCACGCTCGGGAACCACGACGTCGAGTTCGCCCGCGGGCGCTACCAGTTCGACCTCCTCCGTATGCCGGGGGCGTACTACGTGCGCCGAGCCAAGGACGTCGAGCTGATCGTGCTCGACTCGAACGCGATCACGACCGCGCAGACCCGCTGGCTCACGCGCACGCTCGCAAAGCGCTCGCCGCGAACGCGGATCGTTGCGCTCCACCACCCGCCGTACACGTGCGGTGGACATCTCGGGTCCGGCGCCGTGCAGCGTGTCTGGGTCCCGCTCTTCGAGCGCTACGGCGTCCGCCTCGTGCTGAGCGGGCACGACCACAACTACCAGCGGTTCGAGCGAAACGGGGTCACCTACGTCGTCCACGGAGGCGGCGGCGCGGGGCTCTACAAGCTGCGCGCGTGCCCGCGGGCCTACCCGGCGAGGCTCGCGGCGCGGGTCGGGCACGGCTTCCTCCACCTCGCCGTCGAGCCCGACGGCGTCCTCGTCCAGGTCATCGATCTCAAGGGACAGTCCATCGACCGCTTCCGTGTGACGTGATGGTCTCTCCGCGGCGTAGAAGCGATGTGAACCGGCCGACGTTCTCAGCGGTTGCAGAGGACTGCCTGGACGAGGTCTATCGCTACCTGCTCATGCTCACCGCCAACCCCAGCCTCGCCGACGACCTTACAGGCGCCACCTTCGAGAAGGCGTTCCGGCAGTGGCGGCGCTACGACCCACGTCGAGCGGCCCCGATCACCTGGCTCTGCAGCATCGCCCGGACGACGGCGCTCGACCACTTCCGGGCAGATGCCCGCCGCCGCCGCCGCGAAGAGCGCTTCGTGCTCGAGCAGCCGCAGGCCGAGGAGCTGCACCTCGCCGGACTCTCGCCCGAGCTGGACGCTGCGGTGTCGGAGCTGACCGCCGCCGAGCGCGAAGTGCTCGCCCTTCGAGTCGTGCTCGACATCGACGCGGAGTCCGCCGCACGTGTACTCGGAGTCTCGCGCACCGCATGCTCGATGCGGCTCGCGCGCGCCCTGACCAAGCTCGAAGAAAGGATGGCCGCGGATGCGCTCGCCTGACGAGACCGACGTTGAACGGATCGAAGGGCTCCTGCGCGGCATGCCGCCGGAGACCGAGCGTGAGGCGCACCTCGAGGGGATGATCCGCGAGCTGCGCACCGTTTCACCACGGGCGTCGCGCGAGGTGCGAGAGCGCGTGCGCACGCTCCGCGAGCCCGAGCGGCGGCGCTCGCTCGGCTGGCGACCGGTCCTCGTGGTCGTGCCGCTCGCGCTCGCGTTCGCCGGGGCGATCATCCTCGGCGGCGGTGACAGCGGCTCGCAAGACCGGGCCGCGGGCGGCACGGCCGTTCTCGAGCTCGAGCAACAGCCGTCGAGCTCGGCGGCGGCCGAGGACGCAG
>JACCTU010000044.1 GCA_013812235.1 Actinomycetota bacterium
CTCGTGACGAGGTTGTCGACGCAGACCACGCGCAGCCCCTGTCCGAGCAGATAGTCGCAGAGATGGGAGCCGAGGAAGCCGGCGCCGCCAGTGACAACGGCGGTGGGCATCGCGCGGATGATACGTATGGCTCCGCGATGCCTAGCGGAGTCTTACGAACTCCTTACCCTCTTTCGAGGGATCGGGAAGGCCGGAACTCACCCGAAAGGGGGGTTGCCGTTACGCGGCATCCAAGGCAACTTGTGCCCATGGCGTCTCTGCGGACCCTGTTCATCTCTCTTTTGGCTGCTCTCACGCTGGCGGCCGCCCCGACCGCGTCCGCGATCGTGGACGGGACGCTCGACGTCGAGCACGACTACGTCGTCTTCGTCGGCCAGCAGGTGCAGTTCCCGGACGGCACGTGGCGCAACGCGAACGCCTGCAGCGGCGTCCTCGTCGCGCCGACGATCGTCCTGACGGCGGCCCACTGCACGCTCGTGCCGTATCCCCCGGACTGGCCGCAGCGCGCGGTCGTTCGGCAGGGCGAGAACATCTTCGCTCCCGAGGCCATGGCACTGGGCAGCTTCAACGTGCACCCGGACTTCTGCATCGGCTGCCCCGGCGCGCCTCACCCCGATTTTGCGAACAACGACCTCGCGGTGATCGTGCTCGAGAGCCCGCTGTCCGGTCCCTACGCGAAGCTTCCGAAGGCGGACTTCGCCGGGAAGCAGTTCGACAAGGAGAAGCAGCTCGTGGCGGCAGGTTTCGGGCTCTCGTCTCTCCCCGGCACCGGCTTCGGCTTCCGCCGCTCCGCGCAGACCGGCGCGATCGTCGCGTCGAACGCCCCCAACTTCCTGCTCCTCCCGGTGCCGAGCAAGAGCAAGTACGGCACGGTGTGCTCCGGTGACTCCGGCGGCCCGGCGCTCGTCGGCACGGTAGTCGTCGGCGTCCACTCGATCGGCGAGGAGGCGTGCGGCGGCCCGAGCTTCGCGTACCGGCTCGACACGCCCGACGCGCAAAGCTTCCTCTCGAACTACCTCGACGTCCGCGGCTAACCGCGGTCGGTCCGCCGGCGACCCCGGCCACCGAGGTCCTTGTTCGACTCCATGTCGAACCACATCGCGAAGAGCATGAACTGCGACCCTGAAATCAAGAGCAATGCGACGAGCACGATCGTCGGCGTGGTGATCGCGTTCCCCATCAGCCGCAGCACGACCTCGACGATCCCGAGCGCGAGCCCGAGCGTCGTCATCAGGAAGCCGAGGAAGTAGAAGAAGACGAGCGGGTGGAAGTCGCGGATGACGTATTTCTCGCGCATTCGGAAGAAGAAGCCATTGACGAGCAGCCACGAGATGCGGGGAACGACCTTCCGCAGGCGGATCCCGGAGCGCTCGCCGACGTTGTAGATCGGCCTCGACGGGAAGTCGCGCACGCGCGCGTTCCAGATGTTCAGGTGCACGAGCATGTCGTTCGGCATCCCGTACCCCTTGTAGATCCGGTCGAGGTCGAGCAGCCGCAGGTACTCGAGCGAGATCGCCGTGTAGCCCGTCTGCGAGTCGGCGACGTGCCAGTAGCCGGTAGCGATCTTCGTCAGCAGAGAGAGCACGGCATTCCCGAGGTAGCGCGTGCGCGGGATCAGATCCCAGGCCTGGCCGGTGAAGAGGCGGTTCGCCTTCGCATAATCGACCTCACCGCGCGCGACGGGCACGACGAGCGTCTCGAGGTCTTCGGGGTCCATCTGGTTGTCGCCGGCCATCACCGCCGTGACGTCCATCCCCTCGTCGCGAGCCCGCTTGTAGCCCGTCACGATCGCCGCCCCGACGCCTTCGTTTCGCTCGTGGCGGATCAGGTCGACGCGGGGATCGCCGAGGGCTTCGACGGCCGCGGCCGTCCCGTCGTTCGAGCGGTCGTCGACGACGACGATCCGGTCGACGAAGCCCGGAACGCCCGAGATCGTCGCGCCGATCAGCTTCTCCTCGTCGTGGGCCGGGATCACGACGGCGATCGACTTGTTCTCGAGCATGCGGGTGAGGCTAACTGGGCGGTCGGGTGAACCGGACCGCGACCGCACCGGCGACGATGTAGGGGATCAGGTTCACGGCGTGGAGCGTAAACGCGTAGGAGAGCGCCTCCGAGGCCGAGATGTCGTAGGCGGTGAGCGCGACCACGGTCGCAGCCTCGAAGACGCCGAGCGAGCCCGGGCCGGCAGGGAGGATCACCGAGAAGCCCACCGCGGCGAGGATCAGCACGCCGGCGACGATCGGCAGGTCGAGGTCGAAGGCGAGGGTCAGGAGCCAGAACGACACGCTCGTGAGCACCCAGCTCGCGACCGTGAGGACGAACGCCGTCAGCGCGAGCATGGGATCTCGCAGCGCGACAAGTCCACGACGGAGGCTTGCGCCCACCTGTTCGACCCATTCGTGGTGCCCGAACGGCAGCCGCCCGAGGAACCTGTCGAGCGCGTGGAACGGACGCTCGCCGTAGAGGGCGAACACGAGCGCCGTCCCGGCGAGCACGGCCGTGAGCGCCACGGCGACAGCCGCCGCGGCACCGACCCAGTCGACCTCCGGGAGCCACGGGAGGGCCGCGAGCAGGATCAACAGGAGGCAGAGGACGTCGAGGATGCGCTCGAGCGCGACCGTCGCGGCCGACTCGACCGGCGACGTGCGCGCGCGGCGATTGAGGGCGATCACGCGCGCCGCCTCTCCGGCGCGGAGCGGCAGGATGCTGTTGACCGCGAGGCCGACGAGCGCTGCGGCAGCGGTAGTGCCGTACGACGGACGCGTCTCCCGGTGGAAGAGCAGTTGCCAGCGGAGGACTCGGATCGCGACCGCGACCGCGAGCACAGCGAACGACGGGACGACCCACCAGATGTTGGCCCGCTGCAGCGCGTCCCAGACCTCGTCCGGGTGCGCGTCGCGGATCGCCAGGTAGCCGAAGCCGAGCGTCGAGGCGAGCGCGACCGCCCAGATCAGCGCCCGCCGCATGCGCCTCAGCGGCGGCGAAGCGCCAGCGCCGACTCCCAGAGGAGCGCAGCCGCGAGCCCGAGCAAGAGCCCGAGGAACGCACCGACGACGAGCTGGTTGCGCCGGCTCTGCGCGGTCACCTTCCGCGCGACGGCCTCCTCGACGACGCGGGCCCTCTCGACTTCCTCCGCGAGCGCGAGGTTCTGCTTCTGCGTGACGAGCTGGTCGAAGAGCTCGCCGCGGCGCAGGACGAGAAAGCCCGCTGACGCGTCGGCCGGAGCGCGGTCGAGCTGCTCGTCGAGTCGCGCGAGCTCGGCGTCTCCCTGCTCGATCGCGTCCTCGAGCACGGCAATCTTCGCGTCCGCGTACCCTGAGACGCGCCTCACGACTTCGCGCGCGAGGGCGGTCGCGGCCGGCGCAACCTTGCGCGAGTCACCTTCGACCCTGACGCGCACGAGCGGGTTCTGGCCGAGCCGCGAGACGTTGCCCTTCACCGCTGCGACGGACACGCGACCGTTCAGCTCGCCCCGGCTCAGCCCCACCTCGCGCTCGACGCGCCGCTGCGCGGCCGCCGAGCCCGCGATCTCCGCAGCGGTAGCGGGGTTCGTGCTCAGGCTCTGGACCTGCGCGCCGGAGGGCGTGACCGGCTGACCGAGGTAGACGAGGGCGTTGCCGCGCCAGACGTCCGCGCCACCGAGCGACACCGCGTAGCCGATCGCGGCGCCCGCGATCAGGCCGAGCACGGGCAGCCACCACCGCGCGGCGATCGCCGACCAGTAGCGGCG